>JACXUD010000033.1 GCA_014764025.1 Campylobacterota bacterium
GCAGCCATATAACCGAATCTCCATCCCGTCATCGCAACCGATTTGCTCAGACCGTTGATAGTGATAGTGCGTTTGTACATATCCTCGCTCACCGCAGCAGCCGAAGTGAACTCGCCGTCATAGACGAGTTTTTCGTACATCTCATCGCTTGCTACGATAACATTCGTACCCTCTAGCACTTTTCCAAGAGCCGTAAGCTCTTCTCTTGAATAGACGGAACCCGTCGGATTTGAAGGTGATGTAAGAACGATCATCTTTGTTTTTGGTGTCAAAGCCGCTTTAAGTTGCTCCGGAGTGATCTTGAATGCCGTGTCATCGTTTGTTTCGATCTCTACGACCGTACCGCCGTAGTATTTGACAAGCTCAGGGTATGTCACCCAGTAAGGTGCCGGGATGATAACTTCATCGCCTTTTTGAACGACTGCGGCAAAAAGGTTGAACAGAGAGTGTTTTGCACCGTTATTGGTGATAACTTGATTCGGTTTGTACTCTAGACCATTTTCACGCTTGAGTTTATTGATAATAGCTGTTTTGAGTGCAGGGATACCGTCAACGGCCGTATATTTGGTAAAGCCCTCGTTGATAGCTTTGATTGCTGCATCTTTGATGACTTGAGGCGTATCAAAATCCGGCTCGCCTGCTGAAAAACTTAGAACGTCTTTACCTTGAGCTTTTAACTCTTGTGCTAATGATGAGATTGCGATTGTGATCGATTCAGAGAGGGTGTTAATACGGTCTGTTAGCATGAGAGTCTCCACAGTTGTTTTTGTGTGGAATTATACAAAAAAAATGCTTTTTCTTTATGATTTGTATGAAAAAAGCGGCAAAAAAATAGTTTTTTGAAACTTTTTAACTCTTCATGGCTCGAATAAAAGATTCATAGATATTCTCAAGCTCTAGATCTTTTTCAAGAAGGTTTTTATTATCTTCCATAAGGATATGCTCGAGCACCGCAACACGTTTGAGGAGGTACTCGAACATCTCTTTATTGATGTCGGGAAGCATATTGTGCATGAAGGGATCTTTACAACGCCCTTTTTCAATGACGTGTGCCGGGATGCCGATAGCCGTAGAGCAATCCGGAACCGGTTTAACGACAACGGAGTTCGCGCCTATCTTGGCATACTCGCCGATCGTGATGTCTCCAAGTATCTTTGCGCCCGCACCGATGACGACCCCTTTTTTAATGGTAGGGTGGCGTTTGCCCTGTTTGAGCGATACCCCGCCGAGCGTTACGCCTTGATAGATAAGCACATCATCTTCGATAACGGTCGTTTCACCGATAACTACACCCGTTCCGTGATCGATAAAGACGCGCTTTCCGATCTGCGCGGCAGGGTGGATATCTATATTGGTGAGGATCTGGTTGATTCCCATGATCATACGAGCAAGGCGCTTGAAGTTTGATTGGTAAAGCTTATGGGCGATTCGGTACCAGGCTATTGCCCAGATACCGGGATAGTTAAAGAGAAAATCCATTCTCGAATTGAGCGCCGGATCGTTATTGTATGCGTTTTGAAAATCCTCTTTAATATCTGCGAAAATCCCCATATATTAGCCTCTAAAGTGTAGTTCTTAAATATCCGTTTTGTCTGATATATAAGTCAAGTTTTGCAAGTGTATCACTTTTTTCTTGTTCCGTTATAAAGCTGCTTTTCTCTAAATCAGTTTCAAGTTTCTTTAAAATTTCATTTTCGTTGTAGCCTATCGAGCTGAGTATCTCAAGGATGTTCTTAGACTCCTCTTCGTTCGTGATCTCATAGTCGGTGTCGTTGACGTTGATCGTGTATTCGTTTGGATGCGTAAAGAGGTTGTGGTTCATCCCTAAAGTCTCCTGATAGGCACCGACGTTAAAGAAGCCCAAATAGTACTCCTCTTCGTCCAAGTTCACGTCATGCAAGTAGAGCGGTCTCTCTTGATTGAATCCGATCTCGCCGTCGCTGTCGCACGTGATGTCCCAAATAGAGGCCGCACGCAGCGGCGTAGCATCCAAATGGTGCAGAGGCATGATAGGGAAGTTCTGCCCTAAGCCCCAATAGTCCGGTAAACTCTGGAAAATAGAGGCATTGACAAGATAACGCTCTTGAAGCTTCTCTTGAAGACGCTCAAGCTCATCCGTCGGTGTCGATGATTTGAGATAGAGTGCCTTTTTGATGATGTTGTGCACCAATATCTCCGCATTGGAGCGGTCTTGAAGATCGATATAACCCAAATCGAATAGCGTAAGGATCGATTCCATATGGTCGAGCGCGTCATGCAGATACTCTATACAGTTTTTATTGTTTAAGAGCATGTTGAGCTCTAAAAGCTCCTCGATGAGCGGAGGATTTTTTGATTTGATCTTGAGATGCTGCTCTTGATAGTCATGAGAGAAGAGCTCAAGCACAGGCGTGATAAGCACGGCATGTGAAGCGACGATAAAACGCCCTGACTCCGTAAAGATATCGGGATGTCCGACGCCTTTGGAGTTCATGATATCGGCAAGCAAAAAAACGACCGAGCTTGAGAACTCTTCGATGGAGTAGTTGTGGCACTTCGTATGGGCGTGTTGGTCGTACTCGATGGCCAGACCACCCCCGATATTGATGCTGTTAAGCGATGTCGCCCCCATCTTTTTAAGCTCGGCATAGATGTTGCCCGCTTCACGGAGCGCCTTTTTCAGCGGTGCGATATCCGACATCTGCGAACCGATATGGAAGTGGATCATCGTGAGGTTCTGTAGAAGATCAGCCTCGCGAAGCAGAGATATCGCCTCTAGTATTTCGGTCGAGGTGAGGCCGAATTTGGCATCCATGCCGCCGCTTTTTGCCCAAATACCGCTGCCTGCGCTATGCAGACGGATACGGATACCGATATTGGGCACCTTGATCTTTGTCTCGCTTGCCACTTGGATGATAGTCTCTAGCTCGCCAAGACCCTCGATGGTGATAGTGATCTTGTGTCCGCTCTGCGCCGCGATGAAACCGAGTGTGATCATCTCTTTGTCTTTAAAACCGTTTACCGTGATATTGCCGCCCTCGGGTGTCTTGCTCATCGCTAGGATAAGCTCTGCCTTGCTGCCAGCCTCGAGGCCGTAGCCGAACTCTTTACCCTGAGCAGTTACCGCTTCCACGGCATGCGGAAACTGATTGACCTTCAAAGGAAAGACGGCGTTGAAGCTCCCTTTGTAGTTATTCTCTTTGATCGCTTTGTCGAAATACCAATAGAGGCTTCGGATCTGCTTTTTGATCAGGTGAGGAAAACGCAGCAAGACCGGCCCGCGAACACCTTTAGAACGTATGTCTTGAGCGATCTTAAGCAGGGATGGCATACTTTTGTAGTTCAATTTTATCTGACCGTCTTCAATGATAAAATTCTTATTTGACCAAATATCTAAACCAAAATTTGTCATATATACAACCTATACGTGGAGTTTATTGTGAAAATAGTTGTCGATGTCGAAATAGATCTCGCCACTTCTGTTTTTAAAAGTAAGTTTGGACTTACTTAACTCTTTTATACTTCTCAAACCCATAACGGAGAGTATCATCTTCAAGCTTTTAACAAGATTTTTATGATAATTCCCTATCTCTTTTCCCTCTTTGACGACCAGATAAGAGGCGCGTTTTTTAGGGTCTTGCGTCGCCATGCCGACCGGGCAGAGGTGAGAACCGAACCCGGAACACATACGTGCGCGGATACACCCGCCGCTCATCATGAATCCGCGCGCAATTGCGATGGCATCTGCACCCATACACATAGAGATGAGCACATCATCCGGGGTGAGAATCTTCCCGCTGGCGATGATCTTTATCTTGTGGCGAATGTGATATCTGCGCGCAATTGTATCTAAAATATAGATGGAATTGTTGGTTGTAAGCCCTACCGACTCCATAAGTTCAAGCGGAGCCGTCGCACTCCCTCCCTCACCGCTGTCCACGCTGATAAAATCGGGGATGGTACGACCCGCTTCAAGTCGCTTGGCGATGGTGCTTATGATCTCCTCTACGGCATGTGAATCCGAGATGACGATCTTGAAGCCTACGGGCTTTTGGGAGAGTTTTTGAAGCTCCTCCACAAAGTCAAGAAGATGCTCTGTGGTGTCGGCAAATGGAAAACGGTTGGGGCTGAAGAGATCGACCCCCTCTTTGACGCCGCGATAGTAGGCGATATCGGCAGTCACTTTCGCACCCGATAGCTTGCCGCCCGTCTGTTTTGCCCCCTGGGCTATCTTGATCTCGGTCATGCGGCAAAAGCGCATGATCTTTTGATATTTGAGAGGATCGAACTCTCCGTTTTCGTCACGCACGCCGTAGAGCCCCGAGCCCATCTGAAATATGTAGTTCGGGATCTCGTTTGGCACCTCTTTTGGGAAGGCTTCAAGCGGTGCAGACCAGTTTACGCGAAACAAAACATGCGTGGAGGTGTCGTAGATATAGGTGTTTTGCGTCTTTTTATTGAGCAGTATCGTACGATACCACTTAAGTGCGATCGCGCGGTTAAAGAGTTTGTCGCCCAGCCAAAAGAGCGCTTCGGCAAACGGTGTGCTCTTGACGATCTCCAGGTAGTCGCAATCTTTGAGATTCGGTTTGAGCGTATAGAGATGGTTTGATGTGAGCGAGCCTTCACCCGTATTGATGGTAAGACGGGTATCGCGTCCTGCGATGCTAAAGGCTCGGATCGCTTCGGGCGAGAGGGCGCCATCACTCATGGCGGAGCGGATGATCGGCGTGTGTGAAGTGAATGGCTGCTCTCGATCCTCGCCGAATATCACGCTTAGGTCATCGCTTACTTCCTCTTCATTGAGTACGTGATTGGAGTGCTTGATAACAAAGCGCGAGCCCGAAAAGGGTTGTGAAACCGAAAAGGATTTATAGTTTGGTCTATCTTTGGCGGCGGTATAGACCCAGTCGATCTTATCTCGGGATTCGTAGAAGGTCTCATCGGCAAAGTATTGGCGAAGCGGTTCGCGAAGCGCCTCGAAGAGGTAGCGAAAACGCCCGATGACGGGGTAGTTGATAAGCAGTGCATGTCTGCGCTGGATATATCTGTCGTAGATATAGAGCCAAAGCGTAAAGAGCGCACCCGCTACAACGATAAACTCAAATATCTCTAAGAAGTGCTCCCAGGCCCAGTGGACGAACTCCATTAAAACTCTGCTTGCGGTATCAAGCTCTCCTCTTTGCTCTCAAGGTCTTTAACCCAAACAACGCCTTCGTTGAGCTCATTTTCGCCGATAACGGCACAGTAGCGTGCATTGACCTTGTCGGCTGCTTTAAGATGCGCTTTGAGACCTTTTGGTTTGTAATCGAAGGTCACAACCTCACTTGCACGTTTTTTCTGTACGAGCGAGAGAACCAGATCGACGGTGTTCTCATCCATTGCTCCCATGTAGTAGCCGCTTCGCGTCTCTTCGGGCATCTTGATAAGCTCCATAAGCCTCTCGATCCCCATCGCGAAACCCACCGCAGGGGTCGCTTTGCCGTCCAAAAACTCTACGAGCCTGTCGTAGCGTCCTCCACCTGCAATGGCGCTTTGGCTGCCGATCTCATCACTTACGAACTCAAACGCAGTTTTAGAGTAGTAGTCAAGTCCGCGAACCAGGTTAGTATCCACCTCGTAAGCGATATTGTTGGCATCAAGGAGCGATTTGAGTTTTTCAAAATCACTTTCACATGCCGAACATAGGTTGTTGATAAGCTTTGGTGCATTGACGTAGAGTGACTGGCACTTCTCGTTTTTACAGTCCAAAACGCGGATCGGGTTGGTGCTTTTTCTGCGGTTACAATCATCGCAGATCGCATCGCCGCACGACTCTACGAAGCTGACAAGTCTGTCGCGGTAGCTTGGCATACAGTTGCCATCACCGAGTGAGTTGATCTTAAGGCGAAAGCCGATGCCGCAGGCCTTAAGGATATCGCTTACCATCATGATCATGCTTGCATCCTCATAGACGCTCTCGATACCGAAACTCTCGACGCCGAACTGGTGGAACTGTCTTAGACGCCCTTTTTGCGGTCTCTCATAGCGAAACATCGGACCAAAATAGTAGTAGCGGTGTGTTCCGCCGGCACGATCGAGCTTCTTTTGGATAAAGGCGCGAACTACTCCGGCCGTTCCTTCGGGGCGAAGACAGACGTCGTTCTCGCCTTTGTCGATGAATTGGTACATCTCTTTGCCGACGATATCGCTCGATTCGCCTACGCTGCGTTTAAAGAGGGCGGTCTCTTCTAAAATAGGAGTCTCGATAAAATGAAAACCGTAGCGCTTTGCAATAGTGGATGCGGTCTCGATAAAATAGGTAAAACGTTTGTAGTCGTCACTTAAGATATCATTCATTCCTCGTAGAGATGTGATCATTTCAATTCCTCGATAAATATGTTCTAAAAAAGAGACGTGAGAATACCATTTTTTAACTTTGATTTGATTTTAGGAGCCCTCAAGATGTATCAAATTGTTATAAAAATGAAACGGAGCAGTAAATATGAAAAAAAAACTTCATTAATCCATGAAAATTGGATATATTAAGCGAACAATTATTAAAAAATATTATCTTAATACGTGAGGTCCAAGATGGAAAAAGAGCATGTCGTAACCCATTTGCGAAACGCGAAATCGGCTCATATAAGCTGGCTGCAAAAGGCAAAGTTGCTGATAAACGGCGTTGATGTGAATGAAGAGGCCGTTCCCGTCGATTCAACGGAGTGTAATTTCGGCAAGTGGTTCTATGGAGAAGGTCAGAAGCTCAATGCGCTCTCGAACAACCCTCCCGAGTGTATGCAGAATATCGAACGTCTCCATTTCCAACTCCACGACACCTATCTAACTATCTTCAATATCTATTTCAATAAACCAAAAGGCGGTTTTTTTGCCAAGATATTCGGCACAAAAAAAGCGACGCTCACACCAGAAGAGCTTAGCCTAGCAAAGATGAACTATGAGAAGATGGAGGGGATATCGCATCAATTGATAGATGAGATCAACCGCCTAGAGCGTCGTTTGATAGCAATTCCCGACGATAGGCTCAAAAAACTAATCTAGGTGCTTTAGAATCTCTTGAGTGATCTCTTGGATGGATCGGGTCGCATCGATGCGAACCAACTCGATCTCAAGGAGCTTTGCCGCTTCTATGAGGGCCTTTTGGATTTTGAGCAGATAGTCGGCTCCGCGCAGTTCGATACCGTCAAGCTCTTTTTGAGAGAGGCGAAATTGAAGCTCTTGCGGGGTGAGCTCAAGCAAAAAGACCTTTCGCGGATAGAGTCTGTCCGTAGCAAAGTGATTGAGTTCAACAAGCTCTTGGGGTGTTATGGCCTCTTGAACGAGCGCGTAGGCGACTCCGCTCACCGCACTTCTGTCTGAGATGATCATCTTCTCTAGATTTGGACGGATCACCTCTTCGACGTGTTCGGCGCGATCGGCTAAAAAGAGTAAGAACTCGGCCTTTTTGCTTTTGGCTTTGGCGGCTAGCACAAGAGAGCGGATATCTTTTCCAAGCTCTGTCGCGCCCGGCTCTTTGGTGATTAGGGCATGTGAAAAGTGACGTTTGAGCTCTGCGATCTGAGTGCTTTTGCCCGCCGTATCGATCCCCTCAATAGCTATATACATCAGTATCCCCATTACTTAAAGTGGCGTTATTATAGCGTTTAAGGCTTATTTTCTCTTTTATAAGCATTAAAATCAGATAATTGGATTTTCACATGCCAAAAAAGAGAAACGACTATGACGCTTGTATCGATCGTCGGGGATTTTCACTCCTCGATATTGCCCCTTTTTTACCACTTTAAAGATCGACTGCGCAACCATGTCATCGTCTATGACGACTACAAGCGTGATGTGATGCAAGCCCATAAGATCATCAACGGCACGCAGGCATTTATTCAAAAGAGTGGACTGAATATCAAAAACCACTCCATAGAGATAGACGAGGACAACTACGATAACATCGCAAAGTTGATCGAAGTGCTCAGAGGGATAACGCCGCGATGCGAAGATATGCTTATCAACGTCACAGACGGGCCGGCGAACGTAGCGCTTCTGTTGAGCGAAGGGCTGATGAGGGAGGGTGCTCGGTTCGTTACTTATGATCGCTATGACAACACCTATAATATGGTCTCAAAAGGGGGAATGCAGAGCAAGAACCCTACGAAAACGATACCTATCGAAGATCACTTCATGCTCAAGAACATTCGTGTCATGCACAAGCAGGAGCGCTCACTAGCAGATGCGATCGAGCATGAGCTCGTCGATTACTTTGAGAACTATCATGGTGAAAGGGCGCTCTTTTTGAGTGCGCACCCCGATACCCACGAGCATATCAAAAGCACCGCCAACGGCTTTTTATTCGAGCTCTACGTCTATAACCTCTTAAAGCGACTCAATCATGACGATATCTGCGTGGGTGTGAAGGTGAGCGACATCTATTCTCAGGATATCGCGATCGAAAACGAGTTCGACCTTTTGATCATGAAAGAGAACCACCTTCATATGATCGAGTGCAAGTTCCAATCGGCCATCAAGAAGGTCGAACTGATCTACAAGGTCGATTCGGTGCGCAGCTCTCTTGACGACGAGTCGATCATCATCATTTTAAGCGACGAGGCGCTCTACGATGCGCAGTCGGATACCCATGCCAAGAGCACGCTTCCGATCTATAAACGCTCCAATGCCAAGAGGATATACTTTAGAGGTTCGCCTATAGGCAGGGTAGAGCGCTTTATAAAAGAGGTTGATGAACTTTTGATGCTGCAGACCTCCGATCTTGACGAGATCGTCGCAAAGCGCATCAAACCGCATGCCATAGAGGAGATGACAAAAGAGATGAAGATGCGCGAGATCGCCAATTTCATCGAGCGTGTCATTGCACTTGGTGTTGACTACTTCAATAAAAAAGAGATATTAAAGATCCTCAACCACAAGGTGTGCTACCGAGAGAACAAGCGGGTGCGTCTTGCGATGGAGCGTGAAGAGTTTAGAGTGCTGATGCGTTTTATCAACAAGATGCACCGCGGCAAACAGAGGCTAGATATGGACTTTATCTATAACTACTACCGTCAAAAATTCATGGAGAACAGAGTTCACGAAGATAGACGTCACGAGAGTGAGCGCCGATTGATACAGGAGTAAATTACTTGCAAAACTGCAAAAAGTTATCTGGCTCAATATGAGCCAAGCTTTAGTGCCACAGCGGCCAGCGTAGCTAAATGGACTTTGTTCATTTCGCATGTCAAGTGAGTTCTGCAAGAACTCTACTAATTTTTATAGTGTGCAGGAGTTCATATTGCCGATGATCTCTTGGACTTCGCTTGGAAGCAGATGTTCCGTTTTTGCGTTGAACTTCAAAAGATTGCGCACGATCGAGGAGCTGATGAAGGCGTGCTGAAGCTTCGGCATCAGATAGACCGTCTCTATATTCTGATCAAGCGAGTTGTTCAAGTATCCAAGCTGAAGTTCGAACTCAAAGTCGCTCACCGCACGCAGGCCTCGGATAAGAATGGTCGCATCAAGCGAACGGGCAAGCTCGACGGTGAGGTTATCAAAGCCCACAACCCGAACGTTGTTTAGCTTTTCTACTGCTTTTGTCGTCATTTCGATGCGTTCATCAAGGCTAAACATTGGTCGTTTGTCGGCAGAGAGGGCAACGGCTACGACCACTTCGTCAAAGAGCCCCAAAGCTCGTTCGATAATGTCGAAGTGACCGTTGGTTATAGGGTCGAACGTTCCGGGATAGAGTGCGATTTTTTTCATATTAGTTCCATCGTTTGTATAGATTATTTTCAATTCCAAGCAGGTCGAACCACTTGCCTATGACAAAGTTCTCCATATCATCAAGATCGCTTTGTTCAGAGTAGTAGGCCATCACGGGCGGGGCGATGATGACGCCTATCCTAGAGAGCTTGAGCATATTCTCTAGCGCTATCGGCGAAAACGGCATCTCTCTCGGGGCTAAAAGCAGTTTTTTTTGCTCCTTGATCATAACGCTTGCGGCGCGCGTGACAAGGTTGTCGGCAATACCGCAAGCAATTTTTGCCAGCGTGTTCATACTGCAGGGTGCAATGATCATCGCATCGACTCCGAACGATCCCGATGAGATCGCAGCGGCGATGTCATCATGCTGATATGTTTTAATATTATTCTCTTTTTCCAGCACGATCTGCGCATTTTTAGAGAGGATAAAGTGCTTCTCGATCCCATCAGGAAGGAGATTGAGCGTCTTTATGCCAAGCTGTGCGCCGCTGGCACCGCTTGCGGCTACGACTACTTTCATTGGAGCTCCGCTTGATTTTTTCCCGTGACCTTGACGCGTAGGCGTGTGCCGTCACTTTTTTGAACCTCAATTATATCGTTTAGTTTGCCGTCTTGCAGCGCTCGTGCGCTAAATGTGATAAAAATAGCCTCGTTGGCATGTGAAATATTGATGATCGAGCCTCTTCTTACCACCTTGAGGGTCTCAATATCACTTAGAAGTATGATCCTTTGGGCTCGAAGCTGATGTTTGCTCTGTATCTGCGCAGAGATAGATTGAAGAGGCGCGTATCGAAACTTATCGAGTTTGACGAATTCGCTTTTGGCGTTCATCATCGTGATCGCTTCGGAGCGTTTAATAGGCTTTGTGGACTTCACCA
Organism: Campylobacterota bacterium; assembly: GCA_014764025.1. Taxonomy (GTDB): domain Bacteria; phylum Campylobacterota; class Campylobacteria; order Campylobacterales; family Sulfurimonadaceae; genus JACXUD01. The sequence goes on from JACXUD010000033.1 coordinate 10,602, forward strand.
CGGGCAGGATCGCCTCTATCGTATAGTCAAAGAATATCTTCTTTTTATCCGCCGTCTTTAGGTAGAGAGTCGAGCTGTTCGAGAGGTAGCTTCTGCTTTGAAAATAGACGTCATAGTGTTCCGGAAGCTTCTCTATGTAGCCGCGAGGCATTATAGATATGTCAAGAATATCTATATTTTCATACATTTTTTTGTAGTAGCTTTGAATTTCCAAAGTAAGCGGCAGAAGATCGATCGGGCTTTTTTTAATGAACTTTATATAGTTGGCATGTGAAGTGTAGTCACCGTATCCATGCTCTTTTAAGCGCTCTAAAAGCTCTTTGGATTTGACTTTGAGCGATTCACGATCAGAGGGAATCGTAAAGAGAAGGGCATCGTTTTTGGCATGTGAAACGAGAGTGGTGATGTTGATATCGCTGCTCTCTACATAGTAGGTGGTTTTAAGAAACTGATTCTCCGCATACCCTTGCAGTACGAAAAAAAAGATAAGCAAAAGGCTCTTAGCGAATCTCAAAGATATATCCTTGGGATTTGACGTTCTTGATCGCGCCTTCGGGCAGGTGGCGTTTTAAATCACGCATCGTCGAGAGGATCGTGGCATGTGAGATATCCCTGTTCTCCCAAACGTAATCGAGCAGCATCTCGAACGTGACAAGCGAGTTTTGGTTCTTTATTAGAAGATAGAGCAGGCGTTTTTGCGTAGCACTCAGCTTGACGACGCTCTCTTGAAAATAGAGGGTGCGGCTCTCTAAATCATAGCTTCTTTTTTCATCAAACTCGATAAGCGAATGGGTGTGGCGTTTTGGTCTTGCTTTATGGATCCGCACCTCAAGTTCGGCCAGATCAAAGGGTTTTTTGAGGTAGTCTTCGGCTCCGAGTTCAAAACCCTTGAGGACTCTTTGAGTGTCGGTCAGCGCACTGATAAAGATCGCAGGGGCGGTGATGCTTTGAGTGCGTATATACTCCAAAACCTCAAAGCCGTCGATAAACGGCGTGTTGATATCTAACACCATGCAGTCGTAGTCGTTGGCGTTCGCACCTTCAAGCAGCTCTTCGCCGTTCTCAAAGCTATCGACCTCATGCCCTCGCAGACTCAAGTAGAGCTTGATGTTCTCTCGCAGATGATCCTCATCCTCTAGCAGCAGAATTCTCACTCAGCCTCCTTAAAGATAAGATTGATAGAGAAGAGCCCCTCTGCATACTTCGCATCGATTTCGATCTTGTTGTCGTCGCAGAGGCGGCGTACAAGCTCAAGTCCGAGCCCCACGCCGAAGATGTCGGTGTTGTGACGGTAGTATTTAGAGAAGATTTTCGTTACATCGGGGGCACTCTTGCAGCGATTGACTACTTGCAGCGAGATACGCATACCATCCAAACGGTGGAGTTTGATCGCCATCTTTGAAGCTTTTGGGGCATATTTGAGGGCGTTGGAGAGGATATTATCAAGGATGCGCAGTATATCTTTTTGAATAGCGGTTATGAGAAAATCCTCTTTTATATCGAGATCGACCTCTATTTTGCCGTTTTGAATCGCGAGCGCAAAATAGGCAAGGCGGCTCTGCAGCGTTTCGCTTAGCGAAATCACCTCGAAGGGTCGCTCTACAAAAGAGTAGTGGATCGAGTAGTAGAGATCGTCGTAGATGCTTTGAAGGCTCTTTGAGGCGGCAAGGGTCATCGAAGTGTATTCGTTTCTTCCAAATTGAAGCTCTTGCACCTGCATGGCGGTATTGATGACGCTAAGAGGGGTGTAGAGCTCATGGAAAGAGTGCTCCAAAAGGCGTTTGAGATGCGACAAGATACGCGCTTTTTGCAGATGGGCATCCACCCGCGCCAAAAGCTCTTTGGGGTGAAAAGGCTTGGATATATAATCAACCGCGCCCGCTTCAAACCCCTTGACGATATCTTGCGGGGTATCTTTGGCAGTCAGAAAGATGACGGGTATCTCTTTGAAGAATCGCTCCGATTTGATCTGTTCAAGGAGCTCGTAGCCGTTGATATCGGGCATGACCACATCGAGCAAGATAAGTTCGGGCAGGCGTGAACGCAGCGAGGAGAGAGCCTCGTGGGCATTATGTGCGCTCTCTACCTCATAGCCGGCATCGGAGAGGATCTTGGAGAAGAGCAGAAGATTCTCCTCTTTGTCGTCGATGATCAGGATCTTCTCGCCGCTGCCTGTAAAATGGCTCTCTTTGGGCTCTCGGTGGGTTCGTTTTGCAAAATTTTCCATGAATTCACGCAGTTTTGAGCGCTCTAGGGGTTTTGAGAGCAGCAGATCAAAAAGCGAACCCTCTTGCAGGTTTTGAAGTGCATCCAGATCACCGCAGAGCGCTATGAGCGTCACCTCTTTATGCTCCTTGCGGACTCTTTGCGCCAGCTCTATGCCGCTCATCCCGTGAAGATGCAGATCCAAAATGAGCAGATCGACGCGCTCTTTGCTTAAAAGCTCCAGAGCTTCGGCGGCGGAGGAGAGATCGGTGAGAGGACATCCGTACTTTTTAAGCACACTTTGAATCACAAGTCTGTTGTCGCTGTTATCATCCACGACTGCCACTCTACACTTATCCATGTGCGGTTCGCTTTGAGTCGTCTCTATCCTCTTTTCAAGCAGGTGGCTCTCGTCTTGTGCCGTGAACTCCCTTTTGATGGCAAAGGCGGCATCGATGATCTTACGGCTCTCCTCGCTTTGCGCAGATAGGCCGTTTTGATCTTCGAGCTGCTGGGCATAGCCGATGATGGTGTTGAGCTTATTGAAAAGAAGGTGGAGCGCTTGATTGGTGACGTAAATTGCTAAACCCTTAGATGAGATGGTTCAATTGTACCAAAATTACTCAAATCTGCATTCTTTTTGCACTCT
>JACXUD010000196.1 GCA_014764025.1 Campylobacterota bacterium
GTTTTGGCATGTGATTTGAAATAGATTCCTGCAGCCATCGCTACACGCATCGCCACTTCGGCACTTAAAAACGAGCCGGCTTCCCCCCGTACGCCGTCGGTTCCAAAAAGTTTCATGATCTATCCTATGAATTAAAGTGCGTTATTCTAGCATAATTCATTTTGTTAGGTCACTATATCTTTTTGGGACACGGCAACTCACAATTTTGACTACCTTGCTTGTCTTTAACTTAATTTTAATTATTTTTAAGCTAGAATTCTGCACCAAATTTTTTCAAGAGGATTCAACATATGGCAAACCATAAGTCATCGGTAAAGAGAATTCGCCAAACACTCGTTCGTACAGAGAGAAATCGTTTTTACAGAACACGTATTAAAAACATTGTAAAAACAGTACGCAACGCAGTAGAAGCGGGTAACAAAGAGGAAGCAACTGCAGCATTCAAAGTTGCAAACAAACAACTTCACAAGTATGTTTCAAAAGGTATCTTAAAAAAAGAGACTGCTTCTAGAAAAGTAAGTCGTCTTCACCAAGCTATCAATAAACTCTAATCTGTAAGGATTGTTTTTATTATGTTAGCAGATAAACTAACACCGTTTATCAACCGCTATAACGAGCTTAGCAACATGCTAAGCTCCCCCGATATAACTTCAGACATCAAACGAATGACGGCTCTCTCGAAGGAGCAGGCCTCTATCGAAGAGATCGTAGAAAAAGCCCAAGCCTACAAAAACCTTCTTAAAAGTATCGAAGAGACAAAAATGCTTCTTGGTGATTCAGAGATGGCAGAGATGGCAAAAGAGGAGCTCAAAGAGCTTGAACCGCAGGTCGAAGAGTTTGAAGAGGAGATCAAGCTTCTCTTACTTCCTAAAGACCCTAATGATGATAGAAATATCATCTTGGAGCTGCGTGCAGGTGCAGGCGGAGACGAAGCTGCGATTTTCGTAGGTAATCTTTTTGATGCCTATACGCGCTATGCGGATCTCAAGGGATGGAAGATTGAGCTTTTGAGCACATCCCCGTCCGATGCCGGCGGTTATAAAGAGGTTATAGCGCTGATGAGTGGTGATAAAGTATACTCCAAACTCAAATATGAGGGCGGTACACACCGTGTTCAAAGGGTTCCTGCTACAGAATCGCAAGGGCGTGTTCATACATCGGCGATTACGGTTGCCGTGATGCCTGAAGTCGAAGACGTAGAGGTTCAGATCAACGAGAATGACCTCAAGATAGATGTCATGCGTTCAAGCGGCTGTGGTGGGCAAAGTGTAAATACGACCGACTCGGCCGTACGTATCACGCACCTTCCGACCGGTATAGTAGTGACCAACCAAGACCAAAAGTCGCAACACAAAAACAAAGAGAAAGCGATGAAGGTTCTTAAAGCGCGTCTTTACGACCTTGAGATGCAAGAGACTTTGGCAAAAGATGCGGCAGCGCGTGCGGCACAAGTAGGAACAGGTGATAGAAGCGGACGTATCCGTACCTATAACTACCCGCAAAACCGTATCAGTGATCATCGCATCAACCTTACGCTCTACCGACTCGAAGAGATCATGAGTGGCGGATTATTCGATGATATCATCGACCCGCTTATCGCGGACAATCAAGCAAAAATAATCGAAGCTGCAGGGCTTTGATACGGATTCTCACATGCCGAATTTCGGCATGTGAATTTAGAGCGCAATATCCGTCGTAAAGACTCTTTTCACTTCCCCTCTAAATGTAATCGTTCGCTCATTCATCCCCAAATAGAGCGTCTCGCCGCTGGTTGGATAGACTTCGATATTATTTTTGACTCGCCCTTCGCTAAAACCTCTGTAAAAACAAGCTGCCATTCCCGTGCCACACGCAAGAGTCTCATCTTCAACGCCGCGTTCGTAGGTTCGAACACGCAGGTTTTTACCTTCAACATAAGCGATATTCACATTGGCATTATATTTATAGCGCAGTGCCCTTGCCTCTTGGATATCAAACTCTTGGATATTTTGTGTAAAATGGACTAGATGCGGCACGCCTGTGTTTATAAGCCACCAATCTTTGCCGCTTTCTACAATCTCTTTATTTACGATCATCGGTGGAGTCAACTCACTTTGAACCATCGCGCCATCGACATCTGCACGAATGACACCTGCAAGCGTCAAAAAACTCATCTTTGCGGGTGCAAGATCGTTTGAAAATGCATAGTGCGCACATGCTCTGCTGCCGTTGCCGCACATCTCTGCCTCGCTGCCGTCAGAGTTGTAAAACTGCCATTCAAAATCAATCTTTGATTGATTTCCTTGAAAATCCACGGCATCGTTGTTTGGAACAAGCACGATCAGTCCATCCGCTCCAACCCCGTTTTGTCGATGGCAGAGTCTGCGCGCCAACTCGCTTCTCTCTTTTTTTACGAATGTATGGAATACCACGAAATCATTGCCGTTGGCACTGTATTTAGCGACCGTCATAGGATTTCCTTCTATTTTTGATGCAATTATAGCGTTATAAATATTTTGCTTTTATCTTCTCAACAAAAGCTTCGCACTCTTTTTGCAGATGTTTGAGGTCTTTTGAGTTGTCGATGACCCATGTAGCGCGCTTCTTTTTCTCTTCGATATCCATCTGCGACTCGATACGGCGAAGCGACTCCTCTTGTGTGTAGCCGTTTCGTTTCATAAAACGCTCTAGCTGTATCTCTTTTGGGGTATAGACGACTACCGACTCTTTGATATCATAAGAGCCTTTTTCAAAGAAGAGCGGAATATCGATAAGATACGGGAATGCAAAACTATCCTGTTTTTCGCTGCGCAGTTCGATCTCTGCCTTGATCTTTGGATGCAAGAAATCCTCTAACACTTTTTTGGCATGTGAATCCGAAAAGACAAGCTGCCCAAGAGAGGCGCGATCGACCCTGCCGTTTTTGACAAAGTCGCTGCCATAGGTCTCTATAACCCACTCTTTTGAAGCTTCAAGTATCTCATGCGAGATAGTATCGGCATCTATAATACGCATGCCGTTTAGCATCAATAGCGATGCAACGGTGCTTTTACCGGTCGCGATGCCGCCCGTGAGTGCTATAGCGTACTTAAACGCCATTAGTTGCGGATGATCCCGAGATACTCTTTGCGGATATAGTTAGGCATTGCAAATGCTGCCGGATGGATATCGCAGTTGTAGTAGTTGACGCCATCAAGCATATCCACGCGGTGCAGTATCACGTCGGCGGTAGGATGATAGGCTTTGGAAGCTAAAAGTGCCGTCTCGCCGTTTCCTAGATTATACGGCATAATGATCTTGAAGTAGTTTGCGAGTATCTGCATGATTCT
>JACXUD010000197.1 GCA_014764025.1 Campylobacterota bacterium
AAAGATATCGCTACGCCTCTATCGGCGATCATACGCAAAAACCGAAATCAAGCGGCAGACGAACTCAAAGCGATTATAAAAGAGTGGCAGCCCGACGCTCTTGTGGTGGGTATTCCTTTGGGGGGAAGCAGCGAAGATGAGATGCGCCGCAGGGTAGAGCACTTCTTGGGGCTTGTCGAGTTTGGCGGCGAGATACTCTTTCAAGATGAGGCCAACAGTTCGCTTGAAGCCGAAGATCTGATGCGAGGCGAGATGAAAAATGTCCGTGATGGGCGTTTGGATTCTATTGCCGCAATGATAATTCTACAGAGATTTTTAGCGACGCGAACATAGAGCTTTGGCATGTGAATTCACATGCCAAGAGATATCTACTTTTGCATGATGTAGAGATTGTTAGAACTCTCGCTTGCCTCGACAAAACGCTCTTTAAGCTCGCGATCAAAAGTGAGCAGAAATACATTGCATCCCTTAAGACGAAGCCGCTTATAGTTTTGCAGCAGCACGTCATCCGCTACATTCTTTCCATGATCGCACTTCATAAAACGAAATGAGTTGAGCGTTTTGCCGTAATCATAAAGATTTGCCTCCCACTCCGCTTTTTTCAGATAGAGCGAATTTGGGTTGGCGGCTAGAAATATATTGGCATCGCTTATGTTGTAGGGCTCTATGATCTCGCTGAATATCGAGCCGATATTGCTGAAGTTCTCGATATCCCAAAAGAGGTAGCTGCGATTGGCTTTTGAGGGGCTTTTTTTATTGATGAGCGTGATGCGTTTGGTAATATTGAAGTTGGAGTGCGCATTGTCGTTTGTGAGGATGATCGACTTATGCAGCTCTGCGGCATCATCGGTGTTGAAACCAAGGATCTTTCCAAGTTCCATATAGAGCTCGAGGTGAGCTAACTCATCTTTTGCACCGCCTTTGATATAGTGCCGGAGCTTTTTTAATTTGGCATGTGAAAAGATAAGATGAACTCCCATCTTCTCGTGGTTCGCATAGGCCTGTTTGACCCTAAAAAAGATGGTGTTCGCCTCTTTGGTCTCGGGAACTTCGATTGAGCCGCGATATTTTTTTTCTATATAGATTTTTTGTGCAAACATCAGTTATAGCACTTCAAAAAACTCTGCCGCCTCTTGCGTGTCATCATCGAATTTGTCGGGGTGAAAATGCGACTCTTCGGTGATTTTGCGCTTTATCTCATTTTGACAATACGCAAAAATCACCTCTTTGGCATGTGAATCATCGGCAATAAATCCAAGCCCGCTAAACTGGTAAGGCTCTTGCTGCTCGATACACAAGAGTGTTCCATCACAGCTCTCTTCGATTATTTCAACTAACGTGCGGTAGTTGATATCAAACTCCGTCGCATGCCAGCCGATATCCTCAAGATCGCTCTCTGTGAATTCGCTCACACCGTCACCAGTCGTGTCGTCATACGAAGCGCGTTCGATATTGAGCTTGATGATCTCCTGCCAGTTTGAAAATGCCTTGATAAGCACGCGGTCATCATCTTCGACGATTTGATAGTTCTTGCCCAGCACATCCTCGAATGACGGGGCTTTTTGCGGCATAAGAGGCGAGAGCGGTTTTGGCATGTGAATACCGGCAAAGATGATGATCTCTTTTGAATCAAACGGCTCATAGACGATCTTACCGGAGATATTGATCCCAAAACGTTTGGCAGAGTTCATAGCGCCAAGAAGCTCCTTTTTGCTCACAACGATGATCTCTTTAAAAAGGTTGAATTTTTTCATGATATTGCTCCGATTTTTTTTCTAATTATACAGTGCAGTTTTATTAAGCAGATGAGTTTTAAAGGATTTATAAGTTTGAACTAATGAAACTTTATAATAAATTTTTGTATAATTGCGCAAATTTTTAAGCCCCTGGCTTATTTTTCGCAAGGATATTAAATGGCATTAAATGTATATTATGACAAAGATTGTAATATCGATATCATCAAAAGTAAAAAGGTTGCAATGATCGGTTTTGGTTCACAAGGCCACGCACACGCTGAAAACCTCAGAGACAGCGGTGTTGAAGTTGTGATCGGTCTTAGAAAAGGCGGTTCGTCTTGGAAAAAAGCTGAAGCTAAAAACTTCAAAGTTATGAGTGTTGCCGAAGCATCTGCGTACGCTGATGTCGTGATGATCCTTTTACCGGATGAGAACCAAGCTGAGATCTACAAAAACGAGATCGAGCCGAACCTAAAACAAGGTGCTACTATCGCATTCGGACACGGTTTCAACATCCACTACGGAAGAATCCACCCAAGAGCAGACATCAACGTAACTATGATCGCTCCTAAAGCTCCGGGACATACTGTTCGTTCAGAGTTTGTACGCGGCGGCGGTATCCCTGACCTTATCGCTGTGGGTCAAAACCCAAGCGGCACGACTAAAGAGCTAGCACTCTCATACGCTTCTGCAATCGGCGGCGGTAGAACAGGTATCATCGAAACTACTTTCAAAGATGAGACAGAGACTGACCTATTCGGTGAGCAAGCTGTTCTTTGCGGCGGTGCAACTGCACTTGTTCAAGCCGGTTTTGAGACCTTGACTGAAGCCGGTTACGCTCCGGAACTTGCATACTTCGAGTGTCTACATGAGCTAAAACTCATCGTTGACTTGATGTTCCAAGGCGGTATCGCAGATATGAGATACTCTATCTCTAACACGGCTGAGTACGGTGATTATGTATCTGGACCGCGTGTTATCAACGAAGAGTCTAAAAAAGCTATGAAAGCTATCTTAGCTGAGATCCAAAACGGTAAATTCGCTAAAGACTTCATCCTTGAAGGTCAAGCAGGATACCCAAGAATGAGCGCTGAGCGTGCAAACACAAAAGCTTCATTGATAGAGCAAACCGGTGCAAGACTTCGTACAATGATGCCTTGGATCGCTGCGAACAAAATCGTAGATACTTCTAAAAACTAATCTTCTAACGGCGCTTTTTTAGCGTCGTTGCCTCTTAAATCCCCTTTTTTAACACTCTGTTCACAGCGAATCTAGGTCTACCCTATAGAGACAATTGCTTAAAAAAATAGACTATTTTTTGTAATCTAAATAGACAAGAGTAGCTACAATTCTCGAAAAATTCAAGGATTAACGATGACACTTAAAGAGACAAATATTTCTAAACTCTATAAAGCAAGAAGCTCTCACATTCAATGGGTCAATACGGTGAAGCTTTTAGTCTCGGGCATCGATGTTAACAAACTCTATCTCTCTCCGATCATTCAAGAGTCGCCGCTGGGTCAGTGGTTTTATAGCGAAGCGATGCTCTTTGCACAGTTCAACAGCCAAAA
>JACXUD010000034.1 GCA_014764025.1 Campylobacterota bacterium
GTCTATTTTTCGGGATATATTTAACATTTTATTAGAGTAGATTAAATTGGAGGATGGTGGAGCATAGCGGGTTCGAACCGCTGACCTCTTCGCTGCCAGGGTGATTTATAACTTCGAAGCACCGTAAAATAGGGCTTTTATGTGAGTTGCATAGAGTGATTATCGTGATATTACTTGAACTTTTTACTTGAAATAAAGTGATATCATTTTTGTGTTTTGCAATATGAAAAATCAACTATTTTCAGATTTGCAAGTTAGAACTTCTATTTCAAGGAAGTTTGGCAGTTTTGCAGCTTTGCAAAAACTTTTTATGGTGCTAGTTTTGAAAGGAAAATCAAATGGCATCGCTACTCGACATACACATATATTCAAATCAAGCAATGTTTATACTATATAATGAGATATGTGCTGAATTTAAAGGAAATAGGGAAAAACAGTTAGCAGAACTTGGGAAGTTTTTTCTAAAACTTCTTAAAGAAAATGAAGAAGTCAAAAAAATCATTGAAAGAATGGATAAAGTAGATAGTATAAAAGCTTTAAATAGTAAAAGCAGCAATGAAAAAAGAGTAGAAACTTGGCTTAAAAAGGCTTATTATGAGCATCTTTATGGCTCTTTTTTAATCTCACGGAATCATTTATTGGCTTTTATGATAACAATCATAAAGCCAAACAGTGAAGAGGGAAAGAAAAAGTTGAAATATTCGAGCACTAGGTATTTTGAACAGTACAATGACAAGTTTAAAAAAAGGCTAAAGCGTTGTCGAACAAATGAAAGAGTATTGGAGCTTCAAAAAAAGTATCCGAAGCTCAATATTATAGATGCTTTTGCTTATGGACTGATAATTGATAAATTCAACACTACAAATGAAGATTTGGAATGGTCTGAAAAAATGGTCAAAATCTTGACAAAGAAAAAAGAGTAAATATTAAATTTACATAAAGAATACAATATTTACATACTATTGTAAATTTAATAATTTTTATGTTATTATAAGTTTATGAAAACAAAAAAAGAGATATTTGAGTATATTCAAAAAAGTACCAATTGGAAAATAGTACCAAACAATATCACTGTTAATGTACCACTTTATTTAAAAGCTGGATATGAGCTTTGGGGTGCAAAGATACAAGATATATGCGTTGTATTTGCGAGTGTAAAAGATGAGACAATAGATATAAGGGTTCATCAAAATGCCATCAAGCGACTTGGTGAGCTCATTTCTTGTCATACTGTTTTAGTTTTTGATAAGCTCGATAGTAGAAGTATTGAGAGCCTGACAAAGAAGCATATTCCATTTGTTATAAAAGATAAGCAAATCTATATGCCTTTTGCGCTTTTGCAGATACAAACACAAAATAAAAAGAATACTCTATTGAGGGAAGTGTCTTTAACTATCGATGCTGATGTGATTTTGGTCGGTTATTTAGATAATCAAATAAAGAGCGGTATGATGATAAAAGAGATTGCAGAGGTTATTGATAGAGAGCTTAGAGCCACATCTCAAGCTTTAAAGGTTTTAGAGGCTTTAAGATATGTTCAAATAGAGGTAAATGGAAGAAGTAGATATATCCATTTTATTTCACCTATGGAAGTGTATGAGCGTTTAAAAGAGGAAGCAAAGTTACCTGTAAAATATAGCTTTTTTGCTAAAGGTTATATAGGGGAAAAACTATATAGCGGATTTACAGCATTATCACATTATTCTACATTGATAGAGCAGAAGATAAAAACAGTTGCTATCTCTCATAAACAGCTTACATCAGAGCAGCTAGAAGCTTTGGAATGTGATGAGGATGAAGCCGAGTATAAAATTGAAGTGTGGGATAGAGAACCGTCTATTTTTACTCAAAATGATACGATAAACCCATTGTATCTAGTAAGATTTTTCAAAAATGATGAAGATGAGAGAGTACAAGAAGCAATAGAACAATTACAAACAAAAATGATAGTGAGATTGAAGGAAAGAAATGAAAGAGACTGATTATGCAGGTTTGAGTCATTTTCAAGATTACTGTAAAGATTTAGATGAACATTATGTGGTTGTAGGTGGATTTGCAACGCTGATGCTTCTTGATAGTGAACTTGAAAATCATGGCAAAGCAACATTTGATATTGATTTGGTGCTTTTGACGAGCAATTCAATAGAGATGACAAAACGAATAAAAGAGTATGTAAAAGATGGAGGCTATAAAATTCAAACAGGTTCAAAAGATCAGTACCAATATTACAGATTTGTTGAACCTCAAACAGAAAACTTTGCAAAAGAGATTGAGCTTTTCGCATCTAATGAAAATAGTTTAGAACTAGACGATGAACAAAGAATTATCCCTATCGATCCTGAAGAGGGATTGTATTCACTTTCAGCCATTATGCTTGATCCAGAGTATTTTGAGATGATTAAAAGCAATGTCGATAAAAATCACAGAGCACCGTGTACAAATACACAAGCAACGATTCTATTGTTGATAAATTACCTGTAGAGAAAGAGCAAGTGATAGAAATACTGCAAAAAGTCTTTCAAAAATAGATATATTCGTTTTCGAATTATAATAATCGAAAAACGATAAAAAAAGAATTGTTTGAGTAAGGAAAATTTTTCTCATATCTCTACAAAACCCTAAGAATAGGGATTTCTCGAACTGATTTCAGTAACGATTTTTTTCAAAGTGCGATTTTTTGATGATTTTTCAAAAGAATTTTACTAAATTGAGTAACGATTTTTTTTGACAACTCTTCACAAACCCCTTAAAATATGGCTTTTAAAGAGGTGACTTTGTAAGCATTTTTTCTTATAGGGGACAAAATCAAGCAATATAATACAAACAAATTGTCCTTTTCAGGGGATGAAATCAGCCTATATATGAACGACAGTGAATAGTGTAGGACAGAATTATTTTAATGGTGTTTGAATTTGAGGTATAAGATCAGTTACTTCAATACCAAATTCAAAAGCTATTTTGTATAGATGAGAGAGGTTGTAACTTACATCATGTTTTCTAGTTTCAATTTTTGCGATATAGTTTGGAGATTTATGTCCTAAAATTTGAGCAAGTGCCAATTGGCTTATATTTCTTTTTACTCTCTCCTCTTTTACTTTTAGAACAATTTCATCTAAAAATTTATCTATATTTTCTTCCAATAATAAACACCTATAAGTTTTCAAAGATAATAGCTATATGGCCAAAATCTAACAAACACTTATAAGTGTTTAGTAAGTATTTTTGAGTTAATATTTATTATATGAATTTGTATCTCAGGAGCAAAAAATGGCAGAGTATTTTGCAAATGTACTGGCACGAATGATTGTAAGCTATTTAACATTATTGGTTATGTCTTTAGCAATTTTGACAGGCTACTGGATCATCGCTGGTTATGACTCTATGTTAGCATTCATAAATGAAGTTAGTGACAATGCTTTTGCAGAGTTTGTTTTGTGGATGCCATTAATATTTGCATGGTTCAACCCTAGCAAAAGTGCTAATGCAAATTCTTACTATCGCAGACAAGCAAATTTTTGGGCAATGTACGACACTGCCGGAGGTAGATGGTAGTGAAAAAAGTCTTTCTAGCTTTATTAGTATTGTTAAACCTTGCAAATGCTGTAGAAGTAGCGATATGTCAATTTAAAAAAGAGTATTCTGGTTTTGTTGAAGATAAGATGATATGCCCAGGGGCTTTTGAAAAAGTTACAACAATCAAAGAAATGTATGCTAATGGCTGGAAATTTAAAGGCAGCTATAGAACTAATATGTATGAAGAGGGCGGAAACCATAAGGGCACTAAAGTCATCAAAGAATACACTTATATTGTAATGGAAAAAGAAAAATAAAGCAGATACTTTTTCGTGTCTAAAATTTGAATTAGAAGAGGTTAATTTGTTTTTGATAAAATCAAAGATATTAATTTTAGGTGTACTGCATGGAGGAAATAATGCCATTTTTGCTGCTTTTAATTGTACTGTTTATTTTTGCTTTGACTCGTAGCGAACAGGGTGTGGCGCTTGTTGTTTTGATGATGGTTGCAGCTGCATTGTTCGCAACATACAATAAATCATTTAGAGACTCTTTGAGAGAATTTTTTTAGGAGGTATGTATGTTACCACTAGAAATTGCACTTCTTCCCTTAGTGATTTTAACAATTTTGGTCGGGATAGGGAAATTTAGATACGAAAACGGCTATTCAAAATACAGTCCTTTTTATAAAAAGAAATAAACTCCAGTCTTTGTTTTAAAAATAGCTATTTTTATAAACGGATACTTTATAAAAACTATAAAAAAAGAAACATAAAATCAATATTTTTGTATAGCTAATATTGGAGTATCTATACAAAAATATGGATATTCGATAGTATTAAATTGCTTCGTTTTTACTTTTTAATGTTCGTTATGAAACTGTTGATTTTTACCTGTTAATGTATTTAAAATAAGTAAATATTTAAGATAATTTTATTAAAATAATACAAATAAGGTAAAAGGCTAAAATTTGGGTAAAACTATAGGCTATATTCGAGTTAGTACCGATAAGCAAGATTTGAAAAATCAGCAACATTCAATCCTCACTTATACCAATCAAAAAAATCTGGGCAATGTAACTTTTATCGAAGTTAAGATCAGCAGTCGAAAAAAAGAAGAAGATAGAAAAATAGACGAACTTGTTGAAACTTTACAAGCAGATGATCATTTAATCGTTTCAGAACTAAGCCGTATAGGAAGAAGCGTTGTCAATGTTGTAACGATTATAAACCAACTCATTGCAAAAAAAGTAAATATCCACATCTTAAAAGAACATCTTCTAATCGAACCCGATAAACAAAATCCTTTTACAGACTTTCAGATAAATATATTCTCATCATTTGCTCAGCTAGAGCGCGACCTTATTAGCCAAAGAACAAAAGAGGCATTACAAGCTAGAAAAGCAAAAGGGATCAAGCTTGGCAAGCCAAAAGGTACCGTTCAAGGAAGTATTTACGATAAAGACAAAGAAAAAATCAAAGAGCTTCATAGTCTCGGCGTAACTCTTACAAATATCTCAAAAAAACATTTAGGCTACGGAACGATAAAAAGCCTCAGTGAATATGTAAAAAATAAGCTAGATAAGGAGTAGTAACTATGGAAGAGGTTAAAATAATAATGCAAGAAGAATTTACAAAAAATTATGATTTTTACAAAGATTACGAGGATATGGTTATCCACAAAGAGACAGAGCAAATATTTAAAACAAACTTCATAAACGGCATGGTTCAGCTAGTACCAGTGAGTAATCAAACAGCTATGGAAAAAATAGAGCAAGGTCTCAGCGAATTTGCTAAAGAATTAAAAAGACAAGGGTTTTAAAATGGAATCAACACAGTTAAACTGGCTAACAAATTTTATTTGGGGTATTGCAAATGACGCACTAAGAGATCTTTATGTCAGGGGCAAGTATCGTGATGTTATTTTGCCAATGACCGTTATAAGAAGACTAGACGCAGTTTTAGAGCCTACAAAACAAGCCGTTCTCGATATGAAAAAGATGCTGGACAATGCAGGCATCACAAACCAAGACGAAGCACTGCGTCAAGCAGCAGGACAGGCGTTTTACAATACCTCGCCTTTTAAACTGCGTGATCTCAAAGCCATAGGCAATGTCCAACGCCTCAAGGCAGACTTTGAAGCATATTTGGATGGATTTTCCCCTAATGTACAAGAAATCATCGAAAACTTTGAATTTAGAAATCAGATCCCCCGTCTTTCAAAAGGGGATGCCCTTGGAACACTGATCGAGAAGTTTTTAGACCCGTCATTAAACCTAATGCCGACACCGATTTTAAACGGCGATGGCTCCGTCAAAATCCCAGCGCTTGATAACCATGCCATGGGTACGATGTTTGAAGAGCTTGTGCGAAGATTTAACGAGGACAATAACGAAGAAGCAGGTGAGCACTGGACGCCAAGAGATGCCGTTAAACTTATGACCCGTCTTATGTTTGAGCCTATAGCAGATGCGATCACTGCTGGGACTTATCAGTTGTACGACTGTGCCTGCGGTACTGGTGGGATGCTCACCGTTGCAGAAGAGACTTTACAAGAGCTAACCGTGGGTAAAGAGATTATCACGCACCTTTACGGGCAAGAGATCAATGCCGAAACATACGCCATTTGTAAATCAGATATGATCTTAAAAGGAGAAGGGGCAGAGGCAGACAACATCGTCGGCGGGCCAGAACACTCGACCCTCTCAAACGACGCTTTTCCTGCCAAAGAGTTTGACTTTATGCTGGCAAATCCTCCATATGGTAAAAGCTGGAAAAACGATTTAGAACGCATGGGTGGCAAAGACGGCATAGTGGATCCTCGTTTTATCGTACAGCACAAAGGAGAAGAGCTTTCGCTGCTTACACGATCGTCTGATGGACAGCTACTCTTTTTGGCAAATATGGTTGCCAAGATGAACCACTCCACACTGCTTGGAAGCCGTATAGCAGAAGTTCATAACGGCTCAAGCCTCTTTACTGGAGACGCAGGACAAGGAGAGAGCAACATTCGTCGCTACATCATCGAAAACGATTGGCTTGAAGCCATAGTCGCCTTGCCGCTTAATCTCTTTTACAATACGGGAATTGCCACTTATGTATGGGTACTTTCAAATAAAAAACCGTTCATGAGACAAGGTAAAGTCCAGCTTATAGATGCTAGTAAACGCTTTAAACCGCTACGAAAGAACTTGGGGCAAAAAAACTGTGAACTAAGTCCAGAAGATATCCGTGCCATCGTAGATATGTACCTGAACTTCGAAGAGAGCGAAGAGTCCAAGATTTTTGACAATGAGGCCTTTGGATACTACAAAGTAACCATAGAGAGACCTTTGAGGCTAAAAGCGCAGATAACGCCAGAAGCCATAGAAAAGTTGCTTTATGCAAGTTCGCATGAAGAGATAAGAAGAGAGCTTCATAAGAGATTTGGAGATGCCATTTTTAGTGATTTTAACACACAGCAGATCGCAAAAGCGCTTGATGATTGGGGTGATGAAGAGGATGAAGAGTCAAAAGGACTCAGCGAAAAGGTAAAGAAAAAGCTTCTTGATGCAAGCACTTGGAAAAGAGATGCAAAACTCTCAAAGATTGCCCAGATGCTAGAAGATGCGCTTGGCGGCAAAGTTTTTGAGGACTACAATGTTTTTGTAAGTGAGGTGGATAAAGTGTTTAAAAAACACAACATCAAGCTTGCAGCAGCAGAAAAAAAGACGCTTCTCTCAGCTCTTAGCTTCAAAGATGAGAACGCGCCTGCGGTGATCAAGAAAATACATAAAAAAGGTATGAGCGCCGACCCGATAAGAGGGCTTTATGAAGTAGTGCTTGATGGTAAAAATGTAGTCGTAGAGTATGAGAGCGACAGTGAGCTTCGAGACAGCGAACAAGTGCCGCTTCCCCACGATGGCGGCATAGAAGCATTTGTAAGGCGCGAAGTGCTTCCTTACGCTTCCGATGCATGGTATGATGAGAGCAGTATCAAAGTGGGATACGAGATAAGCTTTACAAAGCACTTTTACAAGCCAAAAAGCTTGCGAAGTTTAGAGGAGATCAAAGCAGACATAGCCGCACTTGAACAAGAGAGCGAAGGGATGCTAAGGGAGATCATAGGATGAGATATGAGTCCTACAAACCAAGCGATGTAGCATGGCTGGGTGAGATTCCAGAACATTGGGATTCTAAATATTTGGGAGCATGTTTTTCGGAGAGACGCGAAAAAGTTAGTGATAAGGTTTTTAAACCATTGTCAGTTACAAAAAAAGGTATCGTTCCACAATTGGAAACTGCCGCAAAATCTAATGCTGGAGATAATAGAAAAAAAGTTTTAAAAGGTGATTTTGTTATCAATGGCAGATCAGATCGGAAAGGATCATCAGGTATTTCATATCTTGACGGTTCTGTTTCTTTAATCAATATAGTGTTAAAACCAAAAGAATTATTTCTCTCAAAATATACGCATTATTTGCTTAGATCTGTTCCTTTTCAAGAAGAGTATTATAGGAATGGCAAAGGAATAGTGGCTGATTTATGGAGTACAAATATTTCAGAAATGAGAAAAATTTTACTTCCAATTCCCACGATTGAAGAACAAGAAGCAATTGTTCGTTATTTGAGTTTTTATGAACATAAAATCAACAAAGCAATCCATGTAAAGAAAAAGCTTATAGCCACACTTAGCGAACAAAAGCAAGCCATCATCGCCCATGCTGTCACCAAAGGAGTGGATTTACATGTAAAGATGAAAGAGAGCGGCATCTCTTGGCTTGGCGAGATTCCTGAACATTGGGAGATGAAGAAAATTAAATATATCGCAAAAGTAAATCCTTCATCAAAATATTCCAATATAAAACCTCATGAAGAAGTTGAGTTTGTACCGATGGAAAATGTAGATGAAATATTCGGAAAAATAAAAAAATACAATTTTCGTAAACTTTTTGAAGTTTCATCAGGATATACAGCATTTAAAAACAATGATGTAATTTTTGCAAAAATTACTCCATGTATGGAAAACGGCAATTGTGTAATAATTAAAGATTTACGATTTGATATTGCATTTGGAAGTACAGAGTTTATAGTTTTTAGAGCTGATCAAAAGCAAGTGACATTGGATTTTTTGCATCTTTCATTAAGAAATAAACAGTTACGACTTGTTTGTGAGCAAAACATGAAGGGCTCGGCTGGACAAAAGCGGATATCATCAGATTTTTTAGGAAATTATCTATTGCCGATACCCCCACTTGAAGAACAAAAAGCAATCGTAGATTTTATCGAACAAGAAACCGCTGCAATCGATAAAGCGATAGAGCTATCCAAAAAAGAGATTGAACTTTTGGAGGAGTATAAAACACGCCTTATCGCCGATGTGGTTACGGGCGCTGTGGATGTGCGAGAAGAGGCGCAAAATTTGCCCCAGATAGAAGAAGATAGCGCCGCTTTTGAGAGTGAAGCTTACGAAGCTGAGGAAGAGGAGATAAGTGATGAGTGAACTGTTTTTACATGGGTCGCAGTGGGTTCGATTTGATTGCCATTTGCATACAAAAGAAGATGTTGAATTTCCATATAGTGGTAATAACGGAGAATTTTACCAACAATATATACAAAAACTCCTTGAGCAAAACATCAGTGTAGGTATCATTACCAATCATAACAAATTTAATAGGCACGAATTTAAACAATTAAAAAAAGAGGCAAAAGAGAGTGTTTATTTGCTTGCTGGAGTTGAATTAAATGTAAAAGAAGGACCAAACGGCATTCATGCGTTAGTGGTTTTTAACGAGGCTTGGCATACCAATCAAACCGATGAGGACTTTATCAATAAGTTTTTAGTGTCCGTATCGGAAGGGCAGGAAAACTTTGCTACTAAAAATGGCAAAACAAACACAGATCTCATAGAGACAATTAAAAAATTAGAAACATATTCAAGCAACGGCAGGGATTATTTTATCATCATGGCTCATGTGGACGGTAATTGCGGTTTTTTTAAAGAGCTTGATGGCGGTATGATTAAGCATCTAAGCTCAAATAGACTTTTTCAAGAGAAAATTCTTGCATTTCAAAAGAATAGATCATCCGAAAAAAGAGAACATATCGTCGGAAGATATGCACTTGTAGAGGGATCCGATCCAAAGTCGATTGATGAAATTGGCAAAGGTGAAAAATCCTATATCAAAATCGGGGATTTTAATTTTGAAGCAGTGAAATATGCGCTTGGCTCAAAAGAGTTAAGAGTAAGCCAATTCCAGCAAGAACCACAAAATGCTCGTATTGCCAGTGTCTCTTTTGAGGGCGGTAAGCTTGATAAAAAGCAGCTGTTGCTCTCACATGCCATGAACAATCTCATCGGTATCAGAGGAAGCGGAAAGTCATCGATCGTAGAGGCTATTCGATATGGATTAGATATTCCTTTCGGGGCTAAAACGGCGGATATCAACTATAAAAACGATTTGGTCAAGGCGTTGCTTGGCAGTGGCGGCAAAGTAGTCATAGAAGCGATAGATCGTAATAAAAATCATTATGTTATAAGCCGTATATACGGGCATAGTCCAGAGATAAGAAGAAACGGAGAGCTTATTTCTATAGATGCGAGGACACTGCTGGGTAAACCTCTTTATTTTGGTCAAAAGGATCTTTCAAACACTGGCAGCGGTTTTGAAGAAGACCTTATGAGCAAACTTATCGGGGATAAAACCAAAGAGATTACAAGTCAAATTGATGCTAAACGCCATGAAGTAAAACTGGCTATTCAAAAACTTGTGGGGTATAAAACACTCGAAGACCAAAAAGCCGAGTCGCTTAAAAAAATAGAAGAGCTTAACCTACGAAAAGAAGATTTCAAAAAATACGGATTAGAAGAAAAACTGCAAAAACAGACAGTTTTCAATAAAGATGCTTTACATGTACAAAAACTCAAAGAAAAACTGGATGATTATTGCAATGAAATAGTCTCTTTCATCTCCTCAAATCGTGGCTATTTTACTACTTCGCTCGCATACAAATCTATTCACAATCAAGATATTATCGATGATGCGGAAGCCTTGATGCGCGATCTTGACAAGGATGCAGAAGAGATATTTGCTAAACTAGAAGCACTATGCACTAAAACAAAAACATTTGAAGCAATAGGTCAAAAATTCAATTTAAGATTTGAATCTCTCAAAGAGGAGTTTGCAAAGATTCAGCGTGAGATAAACATGCCATCTTTGCGTGCAGATGATTTTGTATCGATTGAAAAGGCAATCCAAAGCGAGCAGCTAAAGCTTGATGTTTTTGCAAAAAAAGAGAAGGAGAGAGGAACCCTTTCTGGGGAGATTGATAGATTGCTTTCTGAGCTTAACACGCTTTATCATGACGAGTTTAAATCAATCAAAGAGCATATAGACGCCATAAACGACACGCAAGCATTTATAAAGATCGAAATAGAGTATAAAGGCAACAAAGAAGCATACGCTGAGTTTTTACGCAATACTTTCTCCGGAACAGGACTTAGAGCAGATGATTATCAAAAGCTTACAGAATATGCGGATATGACGGAGCTTTATAAGCATATTGATAAAATTGAACAACACTTTAGCGGCAATAGGCTACTTTCTTTTAATCAAAGATTTGAAGAAAAGTTAGGCGAATGTTTGACTTTTGCGGTGCCGCATAAAATTACTATTAAATACAAAGGCAAAGAGCTTGCAAAACATTCTCTTGGGCAAAGAGCTTCTGCGCTCATAATATTTATTTTGACACAAAAAGAGAATGATATTATCATCATTGATCAGCCAGAGGATGATTTGGACAATCAAACCATTTACAATGAAGTGATAAAGGAAATTTTAGAGCTTAAAAACGATACCCAGTTCATCTTTGCAACACATAATGCAAATATTCCCGTACTTGGAGATTGCGAACAGGTGATAATTTGTAGCTATGATGAGGAAAAAATACAAGTGGAGCCTGGCAGTATTGATAAACATTTGATACAAGAAAAAATCGTCAATATCATGGAAGGCGGTAGCGAAGCATTTGAGAGAAGAAGGGAGATTTATAACCTATGGAAGCATTAGAAATCATTGATAGAATTAGCAATGGAGAAGATAGTTTTACACAGTTTAAAAGGGAAATGACAGACTCCAATAAACTAGCCGAGGAACTCGTTGCTTTTTCAAATGCCGAGGGTGGTATTCTTTTAATAGGCGTTGAAGATAACGGCGATATTGTGGGAGTTAGTCCAGATGCTATTGGAAAACTAAACCTGCTTATTAGCAATACTTCAAACGAGAATGTAAAGCCCCCAGTTTATCCGTTGACCGAGATTGTCGAAATATCCGATAAAAAGATTGTCGTTATAAATGTGCGTAAGGGTGAAAGCAAGCCGTATCAAACAAACAAAGGACTTTATCTAACAAAATCAGGAAGCGATAAAAGAAAAATGTCCTCTGAAGAGTTAAGAAGACTATTTGCCGAATCTAAGAGGCTTTTTGCAGATGAAGAAGTTTTGGAAGAAAGCACGCTAGGTGATTTGAATACAGAACTATTTTATTCTTTTTTGGAAAAAGATGATCCTGCGGTTCTTGAAGAGTTAAAACAGGAAAAATTAGATTTAGAAACGGTGCTAGAAAATCGTGAAATCTTTAAAAATGGCTCCCTAACTCTTGCAGGGAATCTGATTTTTGGGAAAAAGCCTCAACGGTTTAGTCCATCTTTTTATGTTGATTGTGTTTATTTTGACGGTAATGACACAACAGTCTCGAACTTCGTATCTAAAGTGACTATTAATGGCACTTTAGAGCAGATGTATAAAGAGAGTTTGAGTTTTGTTAAGAGTAACTTGAGACGCAAGCAGGTTGAAAAAGATTTCAATACCCAAGGAGAACTTGAGATCGATGAAAGAATATTAACAGAACTTATCGTCAATGCGCTTGTTCATCGAGATTATTATATTCAATCATCGGTGAAGATTTTTATGTTTCATAATCGTGTTGAAATCATCAGCCCTGGAAAATTGGCAAACTCATTAACGGTTGCAAAAATTAAAAGCGGCATATCTATCCATAGGAATCCGATTTTAAACTCTATTGGCAAGATCGTGCTTCCTTATAGCGGTTATGGAAGCGGTATAAAAAGAGCGTTGAGTCTTGATCCGACAATCGAGTTTTTAAACGATACGGATAAAGAAGAGTTCAAATGTATCATCAAAAGAGATGATTCTACTGGAGAAGCAAATGAGCACTGATACAACTGAAAGAGGATTAGAAAACATAATAGAGCGAGATATGCTTGCCTTGGGTTGGAAGAAAGGCAAACCATCTGATTATAATAGAGATTTTGCCGTAGATCTTGCTCTGTTGAAAAACTTTATAGAAGATACTCAAAAAGATTTAATAGATGCTTTTGATATAAACAATGACTCACCGACAAGACAGAAATTTTTGGCTCGTCTTCAAGGAGAAATCACCAAAAGAGGTGTCATAGATGTGCTCAAACACGGTATTAAGCATGGGGCATATCACTTAGATCTTTATTATGCCTCACCCTCGACTGGTAATGCAAAAGCTATAGAGTTACATGCAAAAAATCGCTTTAGTTTAACTCGTCAATTATGTTATAGCAATGATGCGACAAAGTTGGCACTTGATATGGCGATCTTTATCAATGGGCTTCCCTTTGCAACTTTTGAGCTTAAAAATAGCCTCACTAAGCAGACTGTCGATGATGCCGTATGGCAGTATCGAAAAGACCGTGATCCACGAGAGCTTATCTTTCAATTTGGTAGATGTGCCGTTCATTTTGCGATAGATGATGCACAAGTGATGTTCTGTACAAACTTGAGCGGTAAAAGCTCTTGGTTTTTACCTTTCAACAAAGGATATAAAGACGGTGCGGGCAATCCTCCAAACCCAAATGGTTTAAAAACTGATTATCTGTGGAAAGAGATTTTATCTATAGAGAGCCTTTGCAATATTTTAGAAAACTTTGCTCAAATTATCGAAGTAAAAGATGAAAAAACTGGACGCAAGAAAAGAACTCAGATCTGGCCAAGGTATCATCAGCTTGATGTCGTGAGAGAAATTTTATCGAATGTAACACAGTATGGAATAGGAAAGCGATATCTCATTCAGCATAGCGCAGGAAGCGGTAAATCAAACTCTATAGGTTGGCTTGCTCACCAGCTTATTGAGCTACAAAAGGATGGAAAAAAGATTTTTGACTCTGTTATAGTCATCACGGATCGAAAAATTCTTGACAAGCAGACAAGAGACACCATAAAGGGCTTTGCTGGAGTCGGATCAATCGTAGGACATGCGGAGAGATCAGGAGATTTGCGTCGTTTTATTGAAAGTGGGAAGAAAATCATTATTTCAACTATTCAAAAGTTTCCCTATATTATGGATGAGATTGAAGATAATGCCAGTAGGCAGTTTGCCATCATTATCGATGAAGCACATTCTAGTCAGGGTGGACGAAACTCTCAAGCTCTTAGCGCGTCTTTAAGCAGTGACCCAGAAGATGATATTAACGACGCATTACAAAAGCGGATGAATGCTCGAAAAATGCTTACAAATGCCAGTTATTTTGCTTTTACTGCAACTCCCAAAGAAAAAACTTTGCAGATGTTCGGAATTGGCTATGAAGAGGCTGGAGAAAAGCAGTTTAAAGCATTTCATAACTACACTATGAAACAAGCTGTACAAGAGGGATTTATCCTTGATGTGTTGAAATACTATACGCCAGTAAATAGCTACTATAAACTCATAAAAACAGTACAAAGCGATCCAGAGTTTGATACAAAAAGAGCTAAAAAGAAATTGCGTCGCTATGTAGAAAGCCATGAGCATGCGATTCGTCTTAAAGCCGAAATAATGATTGATCATTTTCACGAACAAGTTATAGGGCTTAGAAAAATCGGTGGAGATGCAAGAGCGATGGTTGTAACAAACGGGATAGACCGTGCAATTGAGTATTTCCACGCTTTTAATAGCTATCTCAAAGAACGAAAAAGTCCTTATAAGGCAATAGTCGCTTTTTCGGGAGAGCAAGAGTATGGTGGAGTCAAAGTAACGGAAGCCTCACTTAATGAATTTTCATCAAACGATATACCAAATCGTATCCAAGAAGATCCATATAGATTTCTCATTTGCGCCGATAAATTTCAAACAGGTTATGATGAACCGCTATTACACACGATGTATGTTGATAAAACATTGAGCGGTATCAAAGCAGTGCAAACTCTTTCAAGACTCAATCGTGCACATCCAAAAAAGCATGATGCCTTTGTTTTAGATTTTCTCAATGATGAAGAGACGATAAAGGCTTCTTTCTCTCCATTTTATAGAGGCACTATTTTAAGTGGCGAAACAGATCCAAATAAGTTGCATGACCTTAAAGCAGCTCTCGATGATGCAATGGTGTATTCGGATGCACAAATCGATCAATTGGTCAAAATGTATCTGGAAGGGGAGTCGAGGGAAAAGCTTGATCCGATTTTAGATGTATGTGTAGCCGTTTATAATGATGACCTAAGTGAAGATGAGCAAGTTGCGTTTAAAGGGAATGCAAAAGCTTTTAACAGGACTTATTCTTTCTTGGCTTCTATATTGCCGTACACAAATGCCCAGTGGGAAAAACTGTCGATTTTCATGAACTTCTTAATCCCTAAGCTACCATCTCCTGTGGAAGATGACTTGTCAAAAGGCATTTTGGAAACTATTGATATGGATAGTTATCGAGTTGAGAAAAAAGCTGTTATACAGATACAATTACCTGATGAAGATGGGATGATAGAACCAGCAGCCGTTGGAGGAGGTTCTGGAAAACCTGAACCAGAGCTTGATCGGTTGTCTAATATATTGAAAATATTTAATGACCAGTTTGGAAACATTCCATGGAGTGATTCAGACAGAGTCCATAAGCTTATAACAGAGGATATCCCAGCGCGTGTTGCAGCTGATGCAGCTTATCAAAACGCTATAAAAAACACGCCTCATACAGCCCGAATTGAGTCTGATAAGGCATTGGCAAGAGTTATGGTGTCTGTGTTAAAAGATGATACTGAGTTGTTTAAACAGTTATTTTTTATCAAATAAAAATCTAAATCTGTTAAAAACATTAATATCTTTTTTTAGCTCCTCAATTGCCTCAGGGATATTGAGGAGTAAAATGTAGCAATCTAAGTCATTGAGTTCTTTTGAAACCCATTCTACGAGGTTGCTTTTGTCTTTTTCCGAGATAGCAAACATAGAAAATTCAAACTCTTTGAGTGCTTGAATAAAACATGTTTTCGCATTATCCTTTGTACACGATAGACTTGTAGGTTCTAAAAATTTTAAAAATTTAATCAGCACTACATCCATACGCTCACCTCTCCCACGCCAAGATTCTACTGCGACAGAAAATACACCTTGTCCTTTTATGCTCTTGATTTTAGGAGATACTAGATGCAATGCATTTTGATTTTCAGCAAAATAGTTGAGCATTAGAATTAATTCATCTATTTTCTCGTTTTTTTTTGCTATTTCAGCTGCGTATAGATAAGCATTGTATAAATTACTATCAAAAGAAACTTTTTCGGTAGCATCGCCTATGCTATAAAAAAACCATTGAGGATTGATATGAAATTCACTGATTAGTCTATACACAAAATTGACATCAGCAGATCGACTTCCTTTTTCGTAGTTGGATATGGCAACTTGAGATACACCTAATTTTTCAGCAAATTCTGACTGTTTTAAACCAGATTGTTTTCTAATTTCTAAAATTTTTTTAGAAAAATCAAATTTGTCCATAATGTCCCCTTGACTTTAAATAACATTTGTTATAAAATTAAATAATTGAAATATATAATAACAATATATGTTGTG
>JACXUD010000198.1 GCA_014764025.1 Campylobacterota bacterium
ACTCCTCGTATTCAAGAGGCACATATACTTATAGGTCACATACTGTGTGATATCATTGAAAAAGAGATTTTTGGCGAAGGTGTTTAAACTCTTATGAATAGGGCTCTCTTCTTAGATAGAGACGGTGTTATAAATATTGAAAAAGAGTATCTCTATAAAATAGAAGATTTTGAATTTATTGACGGTATATTCTCTTTATGCAAATATTTTCAAGAACAAAACTATAAGATAATCGTCGTTACGAACCAATCGGGTATAGCTCGAGGATATTATTCGATAGACGATCTGCATCGACTTACTGAGTGGATGAAGCAAGCTTTTTTAAAAGAGGGCATAGCTATTGATGATCTCTATTTCTGCCCTCACTATCCATCTATAAGCGGTGAGTGTTCATGTAGAAAACCAAAACCGGGGATGCTGCTAGAGGCTGCTTCCAAACATAATATCGATCTCTCACATTCAATCATTATCGGAGATAAGGAGAGGGATATTGAGGCCGGTTTAAATGCGGGGCTTAATGAGTGCTATCTCTTTGATGAAGCGGGAACGGTGACAACGTCAAAAGCTACACGAATTGTTCGCTCATTAAAAGAGATTTGGAGTTAATATGTTGATACTCAATGTCGGCGGTACATTTAACAAGATATATAATCCACTTGATGGCTCACTTGAAGTGCCATACGATAACAGCGCTATTGAAAACATATTGACCTCATATATGGATGAGAAAAATATAGCCGGTGCTATCTATAAAGATAGTTTGGATATGACCATGGATGATAGAAAGATGCTGGCTAGCATTATTCATGCATCGAATGAGACTCAATTTATTGTTGTTCATGGAACTGATACGATGAAGCTAAGTGCAGAGTTTTTGCATGAAATCTTTGTCGATAAAACGGTTGTCTTTACCGGTGCCATGCGTCCATATCAAATTAACAATACGGAATCAGCGCTCAATTTAGGAATGGCAATCGGTTTTATGAAGGCAAATCCCCCATACGGTATATATATCTGCATGAATGGATTTATCAAGCCTTTTAATGAGATAGAAAAAAATAGAGCATTAGGAAGATTTGAAGTTGTCTGAAAAAATAAGCTGTTCACATTGTCATCTTGAGTTTGACAAATCGATGATGATTGAAGATAGAGGTCACTACTTTTGCTGTAACGGCTGTCAAGGTGTCTATCACCTTTTAAGTGATGAGGGGCTTGATAGCTTTTATGAAAAAGCCGGAAATGTAAAACTCACACCTCCTACGAAACAGTATGAAGACTCTTCTAATTTTAACTCACCAGCCTTTTATGACAGATTTGTCAAGGTGAATAAAGAGGGCTTTAGCAGCGTATCTCTGATCATAGAGGGAATTCACTGCTCGGCATGTGTATGGCTCAATGAGAAAGCACTCCATAAAATGGAGGGTGTTATTGAAGCAAATATCAATTTTACGAACAATAAAGCTACAATCCTTTGGGTTGATGAGATAGTCAAGCTTTCAGAGATAATTGATATGATCCGTGCAATCGGTTATAACGCCTACCCGTATGATGCGGCGATTCAAGAGGTTAAGGCAAATCAAGAGCGCAAAGATTACTATTTGCGGATGGCCGTTGCAATTTTTGCTGCTATGAACGTTATGTGGATAGCCGTAGCACAGTATGCAGGATACTTTAGCGGTATTACGCAAGATATCAAAACAATATTGAACCTTGCGGAGTGGACGCTTGCTACGCCTGTTTTGTTCTATAGCGGCTGGATCTTCTTTAGAGGTGCCTATTACGGCTTGAAAAATCAGGTCATCAATATGGATCTTCTTGTTGCTACAGGAGCACTTTCGACGTATCTCTACTCGATATACATAACTTTTGCCCAACAGGGTGAAGCCTATTTTGACTCCGTAAGTATGATTATTACATTCGTTTTAATAGGTAAGTTTTTGGAGGTACTGAGTAAAAAGAGTGCTGCCGATACGCTTGATGTTATCACAAAACAGATACCATCAGAAGTAAAAGTCTATAGAGATGGAAAGACGGTTTCAGCAAAACTTTCAGAAGTGGCAGCCGGCGACATAGTTGTGGTTACCTCGGGCGAACGTGTGCTTTTTGATGGTGAAATCATATCGGGGTATGGAAATTTCGACGAATCTAATCTTACGGGAGAGAGTGATCCTATATATAAAAGTGTCGGTGATAAGGTAATAAGCGGTACAACCAGCATCGATGCCGATCTGCACTACAGAGCAACAAAAGATTTTGAGCACTCGACACTCTCTAACCTTGTAGTACTCTTAGAGAGTGCAATGAATAAAAAACCAAAAATAGAGCAGATGGCCAATCGTCTATCTGAGCACTTTTCAACAGTTATTTTGGCACTCTCTTTGATCACTTTTATCGTTTGGTGGTTTTGGCCGCATGACTTTAATACGGCATTTATGGTCGGTATCTCCGTTATCATTATTGCTTGTCCGTGTGCGCTCGCTTTAGCCACGCCGGTAGCGACATTGGTAGGATTAAGCCTGGGAGCCAAGCGAGGCATATTATTCAAAGAGGCGGCTCAGCTTGAGACGATGGCTAAAGTGGATACGATCTTGTTTGATAAAACGGGCACACTGACATTGGGGCACCCGGAAGTAGTGAGCGAAAGAGTCATTGCGGATTATGATAAATCTCTTCTCTATTCACTCCTCAAACGTTCGAAGCATCCCGTAGCAAAAGGGGTCTTTAGATATATAACGCATACTCGGGAGTTTGCAGAGCTTCGTTTTGATAGCTATACACAGCTAAGCGCCAGAGGAATTGTCGCTACATATAACGGCATTCAGATTCTTGGAGGAAATCATACTCTTTTAAAAGAGTACGGTGTCTCATATGAATATGAGAGTGAAAATACGCTCTTCTATCTTGTCATAGAGGGTAAGGTCGTAGCAGTTTATGAGTTGAGCGATCAAGTAAAAGCAGATGCCAAAGAGATGATCGATGCCTTGGAGAATAGAGGTATTGAAACGATTATGCTTACCGGTGATAATCAGCGAAGCGCTCAAAAAGTTGCTGAAGCGATCGGCTTAGAAAAGTTCTATGCCCACATGACCCCTGAATCAAAAGCGGCATTTGTTCAAGAGCTGCAAAGTAGAGGGAAGAAGGTTGTCATGGTCGGAGATGGGGTCAACGACATCTTGGCGCTTGCGCACGCCGATATCGGTATCGTAATGGGTAGCGGAAGCGATATAGCGATCGAAGTGGGTGATGTCGTCTTGCTTGATGATTCGCTCAAATCTCTGCTGGATGCCTTTAAAATCTC
>JACXUD010000199.1 GCA_014764025.1 Campylobacterota bacterium
TCTTCCTCTTAGCTTTGGCTAGGAGGTGCGAGCCCCTCCTATAAATAGAGTAAAAATTGCTCCTTCTAAAATCGCACGTAGAGTTTTTAGAGGTGCCCAAAAGATATTTTTGTTACTTTTGGTAAATCCGACTCCGTTTTCAAACGTATTAAAGGCGAATCTATTGAAGCATCACAAGGCGGCTCCTCTTCTTATATTAAGCGGTGTAACATTCGCGACACTCTTTATACTCGTCGCTCCCGCTCTCGTAAGCGATAGCGGAGGCGGTTATTCACCCCATAGACCTGTCGATCTGCCCAAAGTGGCTCTGAAAGAGAAAAAGGCCGCGCTTGTTTTTTTGGATACTCAGGATGCAGTGATATATGCACCCCTCGATTAGAGGCGCTTGACAGACTCTACGAGAGCTTCGACAAAGAGATCAAAAATGAGGTCGAAGTGCTCTTTGTCGATATTACCGCTCCCGCAGATGAAACCCTTCCCATGCGTTTTGCAAGCTACTTTAACCCATCATTCAGGGGCATCTATTTAACACGATCGGAGATAAAAGAGTATAGTCGAGCATTTGAGGTCTATTTCTCGCCAAAGCTTTTCGACAAGGATGAGTATGACCACTCTGCCGATCTCTATCTCCTCGCTCGAGACAAAGAGGGGAGAACAATAATAGCGTATGTCTATAACAGCTACCCATACAATGCAAAAAAAATAGCGAACGATCTCAAAGCTCTTCTTGAGAGATAGTCTATTTTCACATGCCATTTGGCATGTGAAGATCACTTCTCTTCGTCGATAAAGTCGTTAGGATCGGCCAGACAATCCATGCCGTCAGAGTGGTTGGCAACGTTGGCCCCGTATGTAAAGGTAAGTTCACCGCCCGTCTTGCCTTGGTAGAGTATTCCTACCGACAGGATCGCAAGGATGAGTATGGCAAGCACTTCGGACTTCATCAGTCGTTTAAAACAGCCTACGAACTTGAAGATCGTGGCGACTGCCATACCCACCATAAGATAGAGTCCTAGGTTTTTATGGCTCTTGAGCAGCTCCTGCCCCTCGGTCGGCAAAAGTATAAAGGCTTCGGCACCGGCCGCTTTTCCAGTAAAAAAGGCAGCCACGATGAATAGGGTTGCGAAGAACATAAAGCGTGTAGAGATCTTGGACATCAACTCGCTCGGTTTGATGAGATAAGCGATCCCGAGTATCAGTGCGATTATTGGCAAAACGATCGCGAAGTGAACGATCGGCGGATGAAGATGTAGCATAGTGAAATACCCCCTCGTTTTCATTTAGAGGGTATTCTACAGTGGGTGAGTATAAATTATTATTATACTCTATGAATTAGTTCTATTTTTTAAGCCTGACTCTCACAGACTGCTCATGCGCCGTCAACCCTTCCGTATTGGCAATGATCGCGCACGCTTCGCCGATCTCGTTGATAGCCTCTGCGCTAAAAGAGATGATCGAGCTTTTTTTCATAAAGTTCTCAACACTTAGTGGAGAGTAGAACTTCGCCGTTCCTCCTGTCGGAAGCGTGTGGTTCGGCCCTGCCACGTAGTCGCCGATCGCTTCGGGCGTATTGTGACCCAAGAAGATGGCACCCGCATGTTTGATATGCGGTAGAAGTTCAAACGGGGAAGTCGTTGCCACCTCCAAGTGTTCCGGAGCGATCTCGTTCATCAACTCGATCGCTTCGTTCATGTCGCGAGTCACGATGATCGCGCCGCGCTCTTCAATGGACTTTCTTGCAATCTCTTGACGAGGAAGCTGTAAAAGCCACTTCTCGATCTCCTCTTTGACGGCATCGGCAAGTTTTTGCGACGGCGTCATCAGGATCGAACTTGCCATCTCGTCATGCTCTGCTTGAGAGAGCAGATCGATCGCCAAGTGGTTCGGGTTGGCGCTATCATCAGCCAATATGCCGATCTCGCTAGGCCCTGCGATCATATCGATATGCACATCCCCAAAGACCATCTTTTTTGCCGTTGCGACAAAAATATTGCCCGGTCCCGTGATAACGTCCACCTTTGGGATACTCTGTGTTCCGTACGCCATCGCGGCGATCGCACTCGCCCCGCCCACCTTAAAGACTTGAGTGACGCCGCACAGATGACACGCCGCAAGCAGAAGCTCGTTTGGCTCATTCTCGGGTGTCGGCGTACAGACGACGATATTTTTCACGCCTGCCACTTGTGCAGGTATCACGTTCATAAGCAGCGAAGAGGGGTAAGCCGCTTTACCACCGGGGATATAGAGTCCGGCGCTATCTACCGGAGTCACCTTCTGCCCTAGAATCGTTCCGTTTGGCTCATCGTCAAACCAGCTCCTTGGCTTTTGCTTTTCGTGATAAACCTTGATACGGTCATACGCTAGGTGAAGCGCATCACGCAGTTTCGGCTCTAACGCATCGTAGGCTCTTCTCATAGAGTCGGTAGATATCTTTAGATCATCGTCGCTTTGAGGCCTCCACTTGTCAAACTTTGCGATATGCTCCTTAAGCGCAGCGTTCTTCTCTTTGCGAATCTCAGCGATAATCTTTGAAACGATACCGCTCACATGCTCGATATCCATCGCACCGCGCTCTAAAAGCTCTTTGAACTCTGCATTAAAGCCGCTGCTTTGTGTTGTCGTAAACATCATATTATTTAGCCTTCCCTTCACTTAAATTATCAAACTCCTCTTTGACTATCGCGAGTGCTTTGAGGAAGTTTTCCGCATCTATCGCACCCATTACAGGCTGAAACATCGGCTCTCCGTTTGGAAACAAAAACCAAATCGAAGGAGTTCCCGGCGTCATCAGATCGCGCGGCGTGTAGTCGCGTTCATCCGTATATGAGACGACCGATACGAAATCGCGCCCCAGCCCCTCGATCACACGTTTATCTTTGAGTGTCGTCTCTTCAAGAAGCACGCAATATCTACAGTTGTGGTTAGAGTATATGAACATGATCGGCTTGTTCGCTTTCGTTGCCTGCTCTACGCCGCTTTTGAAATCTTTTGCCCACGCAATCTCGCCTGCATGAAGCGCGGCACCGATCAATAGCGCTATGTATAGGAATATTTTAGCCATTTTTCACCTTTTTAAGTATCTCTTTTGCCGAATCTTTAGCGCTTTTGTTCGTAACTTCAACAACGATATCCGCAACTTTTAGGTACTCCGGACGACGCATCTCATAGAGCGCTTTTGCCTTCTCCAGATCGCTTAAAAGCGGTCTTTTTTTGAGTTTGTTCTCAGCATTCGGATGATCTTGAATACGCTTTAGTATCTCTTCAAACGGTGAATCAAGCAGAAC
>JACXUD010000200.1 GCA_014764025.1 Campylobacterota bacterium
ACCCCCTGCGGGGGCTTTCGCGGTGACCCTAATCGGATGGGTGGTGGGCTTGGTCGGTAGCTCATAGGTGTTACGATCAAGAGATCGTGGGAGACCATCTTTTCCACAAGCTCCGCACACGCACACAGACCACCGTCTGCGTCTCAACGACCCGATGGGTAGTTGGTGACGGACTTGTCCCTAGAGAAAACGGGTAATCGCTCTCTAGGTAACAAGTCCTATGCTATGGTATAGCCGTATTAGGAGATAATGATTGCTTTGGTTTCATTGAATCAGGGGTGTATGTACATAGGACGGTAGCCCTTATCCTATGCTTCGCTTTCGCTCAACCGCACTCTTGCCTGAGTCGCGATAATGCTTGGGCGGTCGCTGACTCACTACGGGTTATCGTTCCGTGTGAATTGAACCACGTTCCTGCCTCACACACCCAAAGTCGGTCTGTTTTCTTCGCATACCCATAACCTACACGGCTTTAGGGCTTTGAAGCTCTAGCCCTTTGGGGCTTAGAATGGGATTTTTTTGTTTTTTTTTTAGGGAAGCTTCGCTATAATTAGCTACTGCAAAGAGGTAGTGCCGTCCAAGCTTGTGCCTCTTTGTTATCAACCTAACAACATACTTCTAAAAATCCCACGAAAAAAGTCTCGTAACAAGAATGATACCATAAGTTGCTTAACAACATTTTAATGTAAAATACAGTAGGTTGTAATTAACAATTTACTGGGAGTACCTATGACTAGAGAACAAATTGCACGGAAAAACGCTGTAGAACGGGAGAAGAGATCGAAGACACTTGTGGTCTCTACAATAACAGGTTTATACGCCGATGAGTTCAAGAAGAAGAATGGAGCGTGGAACTTGACTAAGATCGCTGATCAAACGCGCCTTACACGGCAAACCGTGTCTAAGCACGTTAAACAGTATGAGAGTACCCGTGGTAGCTTGTTTGAGGACGGCTATTATGATGAAACCAAAGAGAGCTGACGCTCTCAAATAAGGGCTACATACCTCTACTGTAACCGCTTGACCGTGTGTAAGTGTACCTCTTTGCGATCTCTTTCACCTTGTCTAAAGCTTTGCTAATACAGCGTTTAACTGCTGTACCAAGTCGCTGTCTGACCTCTCCAATGCGTCCAGTCGCTCGTTTAACTCCGTCAAGCTCTGTAACTGCTCGTGATCTAAGCTCACCCTTAGATCGCTTGATATCTGCCCGTACTGGGTCAAGGTTTGGCTCTGCTGATCTATGATGATCTTCTGATCTTCTACGATCTGCTGATACTTGCTCTGTATAAGCTCCAAGTTCTTTTCGTATGAGCTTGTGTACTTCTTCAACTCGTTCAAGAAGTACCGTTCTCTCTTGTCTAACTCGCTCTTCAAAAGCCTTTCTAACTCTGTCATAGTCTACTCCTTGAACTGTACCGCCCATGTGCCTTTGTCGGTCTGCCACACGTTCGGTTTCTTCTTGATCTCTATTGCGTCTCTGTACGTCTGTACTATCTGATCGTACTGTCCTACTGCTTCCCTCTGCTTCTTGGCTTCGGCTATCTGCTCGTTTAACTGGGTGAGGGTTTGGGTGCGTCCAGAGATTGCCACTCCTAGCCCCCACATTCCTATCACTAGCCCTAGTATGATTGAGAGTGCCACTATCAGGGGTACTATCCAGTAACGGACTTTGAGTTTGGTCACTGCTTGAATTAAATTGATCGCTTCGCTCTCGATTTGCTGCAATCCCTCCTTCTGCTCGTTGTAGGTCTTGACCCTGATCTCCGATAATAGCTTTGATAGATTTGTGTGACGTTGGATCATATCGCCCTCTAGTGTAGTCAGCTCTCTCCTCAACGACTCTCTCAATGATTGACTCAATTCGTGCAACTTCTCGCTCTCGATCTGCTGCACTTGTTCTAGCTCTCTGCTCTTGCTCTGCTCTAACCGCTTGGCTAGATCGCTTAAATTCTTGCTCATAATATGCCCCTTTCAGTCGTATTGCCTTTTTAAAGCCCTCAGGCTTTACGGATAGGTAATCCTTTCCCTCTCGTGTTATTTCGCCGATCCCCTCCAAATACTGCTTAATATCGGCACGATTATTAAGCACTCCGCTATCCACAAGCTCATCAACCGCTTGATGTATCATCTTCTTCGCTTCGATGCTTGCCATATCTGCGTGCACGTTCATTTTGTTGCGTGTGAGCGTCTGTCGTCTGCTGATCTCTTTCGGGCTCGCCCACTCGTACTTGGTGTTGAATTTGTCTGCAATAAGATCATAAGTAGACTGCCAACCAGGGGGAGCTATGTTCATAGCTTTCCCCGTCTGCAACTCGACTCTAGGGCTGACGATGTGTATATGCCCTGCTCCGTTGCTCTCGCCATGATACACGGCATAGTATGTGTACTGGTCGGAGTCAAGGCCTGCAAAGGCTACACGCTCGAACTCGTCTAACACTTCGTTGATCTGTTCAGGAGTCGGGCGGTCGTTCTTGTGCCATGCGATCACGCCCGATGTGTACCGATGCTTGGTATCTAGGCTGTCGGCTAACTGGGTAACCATTGACGGGTTACCCCTTAGCACCTCTACACTCTGCCTGATCTCGCCCTTGTGGTCGTGTTCTTGCAGTAGGTAGCTCTCTGCACTCTTGGCACTTCCCGTACCCCTGCTAATGAACTTGATGTGCATTGAGTAGCCTTGTTAGCTGTTCCTCGATGGAGTGAAGCTCTATCGCTACATTGAACTTCTGCCCCTCGTTCACGCGTCTTGATATCTGATTGATGTTGTTGCCGATGGCGTTCAGCTCTCTAAGCAGTCTTGGGTCTGCGGTGATGTACTGGGTGGATCTCTTTTTTTTTGGTGCGGGAAGTCCGTCCAAAAACGTGCGTATGAGTTCCGCCAAAGTCACGCCACGATCTTTGGCGATCTGTTGCCACTTGATCTTCTCGCTCGTTGATACTTTCATGGTAAAAAGCTTAGTTTTGGTAACTGCCATGTGTGTCCTTTTTTGGTGTCCGCTTTTGGTTGAGCTTTCGGAAAAAAAGCTCACGGGGGTTGAGGGGGTAGCACCCTCCTCACGAGTCTCCAGTTATGCCCGTAGGGTATATACTGGGTAGACTCGCTTTCTACCTTTTGTAGTGTATCAGGTTTTGCCTGTATCTCCACTGACGCACTCCCTTCGGTCGCTTGTCCTGCTCATCCACGACCCCCTGCGGGGGCTTTCGCGGTGACCCTAATCGGATGGGTGGTGGGCTTGGTCGGTAGCTCATAGGTGTTACGATCAAGAGATCGTGGGAGACCATC
>JACXUD010000201.1 GCA_014764025.1 Campylobacterota bacterium
TTCACATGCCGAAATATCAACCGACAAATTCGCGCTACAAAGATCATCCTAAACGCCATAGAATACGAAGTAAAATAGGAGCATACAATGAGACGAGCGATTTTACTACTCAACATGGGCGGGCCGAACAATCTTGACGAGGTAGAGGTTTTTTTAACCAACATGTTCAACGACAAACGCATCATAGCAGCACCAAAGCCCATCCGTGCGATGATCGCCAAGTTCATCACATGGAAGCGAAAAGATGAGGCAAAAGCCAACTACGCGCATCTTGGGGGAAAGTCGCCCATCATCGCCCATACGCAAAATTTGGTATCAAAGCTCAGCGCCTCTTTGGGGGTAAACGTAGAGATGGTGATGCGCTACACGCCGCCCTATGCCCATGACGTGCTCAAGCGCCTGCGAGACTTTGACGAAATATACGCCATCCCGCTCTATCCGCACTTCTCGAGCACCACGACGCTCTCAAGCTTTGATGACCTCTACAAAGCGCACAAAGAGCTTGGACTCAAAGCAAAGATTAAAACGATCGATAAATACTACGCCGACCGCGACTACAACAACGCCATCGTTACGCGTATCCGCGAAGCGCTCGGAGTCGATAAACCGGAAGATTTCGAGCTGGTCTTTAGCGCGCACGGATTGCCGAAAAAGATAATAGAAAAAGGCGATTTGTACCAAAAGCATATCCGCGCGAATGTCTATCATGCACGCCGCGCGCTTTTAGAGGCGGGCTTGCACTTTCACAAGACCCATCTTGCCTATCAGTCGCGCCTCGGGCCGCTTGAGTGGATTCGCCCCTATTTAGAGGATAAATTAAAGGCGTTGCAGAAAAAAAAGGTGATAATCTATCCTATCGCCTTTACCGTCGATAACTCCGAGACGGAGTTCGAGCTCGAGGTGGAGTACAGAGAGAAGGCAGAAGAGATGGGATTTAGCGACTACCGCGTGGCAAAAGCGCCTAACGACCACGACTATTTTGTGAAGTCGCTAGGCGAGATATATAAGGAGATGAGAGGGTGAGAGAGTATGCGGTCGTGGGCGGTGGCATCGGCGGTGCCTCTATCGCCAAGTATCTTTCGCACAAAGGCCGTGACGTGGTGCTTTTTGAAAAAGAGAGCTATCTTGGCGGCTGCAGCTCTACATTTTCACATGCCGGATTTTCATACAACACGGGAGCCACGACGCTTGTGGGGTATGAGGAGGGCAGAGAGGTCAAGGAGTTTTTTGAGAGTGTCGGTTTTACGCCGCGTCTTGTGCCCACCGAACCCACAATCACCATCATCCAAGGCGAGAAGATCACGCCGCGCCACAAAGAGCTGGATGCCTTCGTAGCGGCGCTAGAGGCGAACTATTCACATGCCAAACACGCTGAGTTTTGGAGGCTTGTCCATGATCTATGCGAAGAGTTCTACAAGATGCGCGGCTACTACTACAGCAACAAAAACATCTTTGCCAAAGCGCGCTCGCTCATGAGTTTTAGCCCCCTTTTTTTCAAATTCTTCACCTACCTGCGCACTGATGCAAAGAGTTTTATCAAGAAGTTTTACGGCGATGTGAGCGATGAGTATATGAAGTTTTTGGATGCCCAGATCATGATCGTAGCGCAAGCGAAGAGCGAGCATGTGAACTTCCTTACCGCCGCGCTCTCATTAGGATACACCTTTGGGCAGAACTACTATGTGGTGGGCGGTTTTTCAAAGCTTTTTGAAGAGATGATGAGCGGCGTAGAGGTGCGCACCAAAAGCGAGATCAAAAAGATCGTGCCGCGCCAAAAGCACTATGAGCTGCACCTTAAAAATGAGATCATAGAGTGCAAAAACCTTATTTTAAACTCCACCGTTTATGACTCGGGCAAGCTCTTTGAGAGCGGTGAGATCAAAGTTTTTTACAGAAAATACGAGAAGCTCAACAACCACCAAAGCTCCTTCATGCTCTATATGACGATTCAAAGCGACGCCGATTTTGCGCACCACTATCAGATCATAGAGGCGCGTAACTTTTCACATGCCATATCCAACTCGCTCTTTGTCTCGGTTTCGGATAAAAACGATAACGAGATATCCCCAAAAGGCTACTACACCATCACAGCTTCGGTGCATACCGATGTGCGATTTTGGTACGACAAGGCCGCTTATAAAGCCAAAAAAAGAGAGCTTGAATATTGCCTCAAAGAGCTGATATCTCAAAAGCTGGGCATCAGGCATGAGCAGATCGTACACCTCTTTAGCGCCACGCCGACTACTTTTGAGCGCTATATCAAACGCGCGCAGCTCGGCGGAAATGCTATAATCATGCAAAACATCCTTCCTCGTCTGCCAAGCAACGACACCCCGTTTCGAGGGCTTTACCATGTGGGTGACAGCGTTTACCCCGCGCAGGGGTGGATCGGAGTGATGCTTGGAGTGAAGAATCTGCAAAGGCTGCTGCATGTCTAAAATAGCACTGACCATCAAACAAGAGGATTGGCTCTTCATCCTCTTTATCGGCGTCGTATTCTCGACGATCTTGGCAATGCTGGGCTATGCGATGTTTGAAGCGCCGCTGCTTCACGGCGGGCTTTTCGGCGCACTTTTGGGCTTTTGCATCACGCTCTTCTCGCTTGTGTTCATCACCTATCTCAACAACCGCGTCCTGCCCAATCTTCAACCGCTCTACTGGACGCCGCTCGCGATTCTCTTCTCTTTTTTGGCGGGCTTCATCGGTACGCTTCTTGCCATCGTTGCGGCAAATCTTCTCTCGATCGAGCTTTTGGATTTTTTCGCGCAGAGCATCTTTGGGGTTTCGGCGGGTATCGGGGTGCTCACCTATATCGTGGGGGCACTTATGTACCGCTTCGTGAAGATGCGAAACGAAAAGGAGCTTGTGGATTCGCACTACCTCAAAAGCCGTCTGGCCTCGCTTGAACGTCAGCTCAACCCGCACTTCATGTTCAATGCGCTCAACTCCATCGCAGAGCTGATCCACCAAGACCCAAACAGGGCGGAAGAGGCGGTGCTGCGGGTCTCGAAGTTCTTGCGAAACTCTATGGAAGAGAGAGCCCTCGTGAGGCTCCAAGACGAGCTAAACAGCGTGCGCGACTACGTAGAGCTGGAGAATATACGCTTTTCGGGGAAGATCAGACTTCACATGCCCGATGAGGTGCCCTCATGGAGCGTGCCGAAGTTCTCGGTGCAGCTTTTGGTAGAGAACGCCATCAAACACGGCTACGTTAAAGAGATGGGCAAGCTTGATATCAGCATCCACGTCAACAAGATAGAAGGCGTCATCAGCGTCA
>JACXUD010000035.1 GCA_014764025.1 Campylobacterota bacterium
TATTACTCCTATACCTACGGATGTCGTCTATGATGCGCAAAAGGCGGCTCTTGGAAAGGCCCTCTTCTTCGACCCGATCCTCTCGGTCGATAACACCATCAGCTGCGCGACATGCCATAACCTTCCGGGCAGCGGTGCAGACGGCCTCTCTTTCTCTTTTGGTGTCAACGGTGCCGAGGGGAGTATAAACGCCCCGAGCGTCCTCAACAGCTCGCTTAACTTCGTACAGTTTTGGAACGGCCGCGCAAAGAGCCTTGCTGAGCAGGCACTCGGCCCTATCGTCAATCCGATCGAGATGGCGAACAGGCTCGATAATGTTGAAAAAACGCTCAAAAGCTCTGCTTACAAAGCAAGATTCGAAGCGATATACCCCGACGGGGTCACGATAGCCAATCTTGCCGATGCGTTAGCGGAGTTTGAAAAAGCGCTGCTCACACCCAACTCACGCTTTGACAGATACCTCAGAGGCGAAGAGGATGCCTTGAACGCTCAAGAGATCCGCGGCTATGAGACCTTCAAATCGATCGGCTGCATCAGCTGCCACAACGGCGTTAATATCGGCGGCAATATGTACCAAAAGTTCGGCATCTTCAAAGAGTACAAGCAGAAAAAGGAGTCATTGGGGCGTTATGAGATCACCAAAAGAGAGCGTGACAGATATGTCTTTAAGGTTCCCTCGCTTCGCAACGTGGCGCTCACCCCGCCATACTTTCACGACGGCAGGGTCAATACTCTGGCCGAAGCGATCTTCGAGATGCAAGAGCACCAGCTGGGCATCGTTCCAAAAAAGGAGTTCACAGAGGATATCGAGGCCTTTTTGAATACACTGACGGGTGAGACCCCGGCAATAGTGCGAGACTAAAATGAAAAGCTATAAATTAATTATCGCCACATTCATACTCACCCTTCTCTTTATAGCCTACTTCGCTTACGAGAGCAGTCGCTTCAACGATGAGGCCAAAGCCTACTCCAAGGTTAAAGAGAGCGCCTATAGGCTAGAGATCGCCTTTAGCAAGAACCACCTTTTGATGAACTCTATCAACTCCTCGTCAAACAACGATGAGATCTCTGCCTCCATTGCACTTGTCGAACGCATGACGCGCGAGCACCTCGAACTACTCGGACAAGTCGATGATACGTATCTGCGAACTCTCGCCGACTCGATCACACAAAAGAGCGCCGTGCTCGCTCTTCTCTATGAAGATCTTAAATCCGATAACGCACAGCTCCAAAACTCTATCATGTGGCTCTCAAAAAGCTATAAAGACTACCTCTTTATGCTCAAAGAGGGTAAACTGGACGAAAAGACGATGAGCTACATCTTCGATATCGTCAATGCTAGAGAGACCAAAGAGCTTATCAGGATCCATCATATAAAACCGAATGAGAAACTGCAAGACGCTCAGGTTCTCGATCTGCATCTTGGACTCATTCAAACCCTCCATGAGCTCATCAACGAACACTACGCAAAGCTCCTTGTTAACGATATTACCCCCGAGCTCAAAAGTGCTATCGACTACTCAAGTAAAAAGATCGAACTCATCAAGAGCGAATTCACTCGCATTATCCTCTTGCTGCTCATCAGTATCACCTTTTTAGTGATCTTCTCTATCCTTCTCTACAGCAGAGAGCTCGCTACGAAAAACGCCCTCAAAGCGGCGCAAAACTCTCTACAGCAGTTCGTGGACGCCCTGAACGAGAGCGCCATCGTCTCCAAGAGCGATCCGACGGGGCGCATCACCTTCGTGAACAAAAAATTCTGCGAGATATCGGGCTATTCGCAAAACGAGCTTATAGGCCACTCCCACAATATCATCCGCCATCCGGATATGCCAAAAGAGCTCTTTAAAGAGATGTGGGACACGATCAAAAGCGGCAAACACTTCAAAGCGACGATTCAGAACATGACCAAAGAGGGTAGCTCATACTATGTCGATTCTCTCATCTTGCCGCTCTTTGACGTCAACGGCGAGATCGTGGAGTATATGGCCGTCAGGCATGATGTGACCGAGCTTATCCTCAGCCGTGACCGAGCGCTCAAAGCGGAAAAATCAAAAGATGAGTTCTTCTCGAAGATGTCGCATGAGCTGCGTACGCCGCTCAACGCCATCAACGGCTTCTCCAGCATCCTCAAACGTGAACTCAAAGAGGAGAAGCAGCAGAGATATCTTCAGTACATTCTCGATAGCTCAAAGCATCTCATCGAGCTTATCAATGATATTCTGGATCTCTCGAAGCTCAACAGCGGCAACTTCAAACTCGATATCCACAAGGTCGATCTCTATCACGATATGGAGTCGCTCCTTCATCGCTTCGAAGGCAATCTCGAGAGCTCAAAGATCACCTTTCACAAAGAGCTTGAGAGCTCTATCGAGGTTACTCTCTATGCAGACTGGCTTCGCATCTCGCAGATCATCACCAATATCATCTCAAACGCCATCAAGTTCACGCCCCAAAACGGTGATATCTTCTTTCGAGCAAGCTACGAAAATGCCCATCTTAAATTCTCTATCAAAGACAGCGGCATAGGGATGAGCCCGGATGTGCTCGAGAGGGTCTTTAAGCCCTTTGAACAAGCCGACAGCTCTACAACCCGCAGATACGGCGGAACGGGATTGGGTCTGAGTATCGTCTCTAATCTCGTGGGGCAGATGAACGCCACTATGAACGTCACGAGCAAAGAGGGAGAGGGGACGCTCTTTGAGTTCTCTATACCGCTTCAAGCACAAAAAGCAAAACCAAAAGGCCATAGAGCCATCGAGAGATCGGATAGCGACAAGCTCTTCGGACATATCCTCGTCGCCGAAGATAATAAGACCAATCAACTCCTTGTCAAGCTGCTGCTTGAGGAGTTCGGCCTAACCTGCACGATCGCCAAAGACGGGCAAGAGGCGCTTGAGATCTATCCAAAAGAGAATTTCGACGCCGTGCTTATGGATGAGAATATGCCCCGCATGAACGGGATAGAGGCTTTTAAAGAGATACGCAGGCTCTACGGGGATAAAACTCCCGTCATCGCACTCACGGCGAACGTCATGAAGGGCGATAGAGAACGATTTTTAGAAGTGGGAATGAGCGGCTTCATACCAAAACCCATCGATGAGCAAGAGCTCTACAAAACCCTTCAATCGCTTCTTGGCAAACATTAAGGCAGATATTTAAAGGGAGTTAAAAATTTCACTCCCCGGGCCAATGTGTCGCAAAGAATAAGTGAGGGATGTTATAATCAGCCAAATATTTTTCGAAGGGACTATATGAGAGAGTGTGATGTTTTAGTCGTAGGAGCGGGCGGCGCCGGTTTAGTCGCCGCGCTAAACGCTCACAAGGCGGGAGCCAAGGTCAAGATAATCACTAAAGAGTACCCGACCCGCTCACAGACATCGATGGCGCAAGGAGGCATGAACGCCGCCCTTGGCAATGCGGGCGAAGACAGCGTAGAGGCACACATAGCCAACACGCTCAAAGCCGCGGCAGGGCTAGGCGATGAGGAGATGGTAACCTACATGTGCCAAGAGGCTCCAAAAGCGGTAGAGTGGCTCAATTCGATAGGCGTCTGTTTTAGCCGTACGGAGGAGTCCAAAATAGCCCAGCGCCGTCTTGGGGGTGCGAGCGCCGCGCGTGCTTGCTATGCGAAAGACTATACCGGTTTAAAGATCCTACACACTCTATACGACCGGGTCTTGGCATGTGAAATTGAAGTGTTAAACGAGCGCTATCTGCTCAACTACATCACCAACGTCGATGAAAAGGGCAAAAAATATATCGGCGGAGCGACATTCTTAAATATCCGCACGGGCGAGGTCGAGGTGCACGAAAGCGCTTCGGTCATCGTGGCCACGGGCGGATACAGCCGTATCTATCACAAACACTCAACCAACTCAAGCGCCTCGACGGGGGACGGTATCGCCGCGGCGATTCGCGCGGGTGCAAGGCTCAGCGACATGGAGTTCATTCAGTTTCACCCAACCGCGCTTAAAAACTCCTCTATACTTATATCCGAGAGCGCAAGGGGTGCGGGCGGGCATCTGCTCAACTCCAAGGGTGAGCGTTTTACTAACGAGTTAGCACCGCGTGACGAGGTGGCGCGTGCCATCGATGCAGAGATAAAAAAGGGCGAGGAGATCTTTTTAGATATCCGCCATCTAGGCGAGCACTTCATCGACGAAGAGCTTCCCCAAGAGCGCAAACTCGCCAAACTCTACGAAGGGGTCGATCCCGTTCATGAGCTCATCCCTATCAAACCGGCCGCACACTACACCATGGGGGGCATCGAGGTCGATAACACTTCACAAACCGTTATCAAAGGACTCTTTGCCTGCGGCGAGTGTGCCAACCACAAAGTGCACGGCGCCAACCGTCTTGGAGGCAACTCACTGCTTGAGATCGTCGTCTTCGGTGCTCAGGCGGGCGAGAGCGCCGCTGAGTACTCAAAAGATTTTCACATGCCGATCGACGCATCACTTCAGCGTCGGCGCGACGAGAATTTCATTCGCGGCGTGAAGTACTTTACCAACCAGATCGACTTCTACCAAAAGCGCGAATTCATCGGCAACATCTTCTACAACAACGTCGGCATCGCGCGTGAGGACATGGGGCTCAAGGCCGTTTTGGGCGCGATCCGTCAGATCCAAAAAGAGCTTCCCTTCATGGGGCCAAAAGATAAATCGAAGCACTACAACACCAACCTTGTGGAGTTTATAGAGTTTGGGAATATGGTGGAGCTCAGCGAGATAGTGCTAGTCTGCGCCATCAGCCGCAACGAGAGCCGCGGCGCGCACTACCGCAGCGACATACCCCAAGCCAATGACATAGCCTACAAAGCCCACACCATCGTCTGGAAAGAGGACGGCGTTCTCTGCGCCGATTTTATGGAGTAAGCAATGAAGATAGAGATCAAAAGATACACCACCGAACCCGAAGAGCGCTCTGCACTCATCACCTATGAGATCGACGAAAAAGCGCAAACGCTTCTAGAGGCGCTCAACTACATCAAGACCAAGCTCGATCCATCCCTGAGCTTCTCAAGTGGATGCCGAAGCAGCGTTTGCGGCAGCTGTGCCGTTTTAGTCAACGGCAAAGAAACACTTGCTTGTTCACATAAGATAAAAGAGGGCGATGTTATCGAGCCGCTCAAGAACATGCCGATACTTCGCGATCTCGTCGTGGATAGCCAAGTCGCTTACGAGTTCAACAAAAAGGCAAAGGCGTGGCAATCTTCACATGCCAAAACGCAAACGCTCACCATCGAGGATGAGAAGCGCAACGAGGTGCAGAGCGACTGCATCCTATGCTCTTCATGCTTCAGCGCCTGCCCCGTCTATAGCGTAAACGGCTCCTTTTTAGGGCCCTTCGCACTCACACGCGTTTGGCGCTATGTGAGCGATGCAAGAGAGAGCGAAGAGCAAAGCAAGATAGAGAACATCCAAACAAACGGCATCTGGGACTGCACGCTCTGCAACGAGTGCACTATCGCCTGCCCGCAAGGCATCTCCAGCAAAGGCGATATAGAGAAGCTCCGCTCGAAAAGTGCTATGCACGGCTTCATGGACCCAAACTTTGCCCAGAGCTTCGGCGGAGGATTTAGCGGCGGTTTTGGCTTTGACGGATCACCCGCATTTTAAAAGGATTGACAATGGCTTTTGATATCTCCTCTCTCAAAGAACACAACTCCGACCTCCTTAGCCTCCTTACCCAAAATCTTCCCGATATGCTTTGGGTCAAAGATATCAACGGGATCTATCTCTATGCCAATCAAGCGATCTGCGACGGCCTTTTAATGGCAAAAGATACCAATGAGCCCATAGGCAAGAGTGATATCTTCTTTGCCATGCGTGAGCGTGAAGCGCACAAAGAGAATCCGCAGTGGCACACCTTCGGCGAGCTCTGCTGCAACTCAGACCTCATCGTTATAGAGAACAACAAGGCGATGAAGTTCGAGGAGTTCGGTAACGTCAAAGGCGAGATGCTTTATTTAGAGGTCTATA
Source organism: Campylobacterota bacterium (assembly GCA_014764025.1). Lineage (GTDB taxonomy): Bacteria > Campylobacterota > Campylobacteria > Campylobacterales > Sulfurimonadaceae > JACXUD01. Next base: position 5,985 of record JACXUD010000035.1, read on the forward strand.
AGGCGCCGTTTTACGACAAAGAGGGCAATATCATCGGCACCGTCGGTGCAGGACGCGACATCACTCAGCTTAAAAAGATTCAGCTCGATCTCGAGGAGAGTCTCGTCACCGTCAACCGCCAGCGAAGCGAACTTGAATCTTTTAACACGGAGCTTGAAAAACGGGTGAAAGAGGGAATAAAAAAACAGCAAAAACAAGAGAAGCTCATGCTGCACCAATCGCGTCAAGCGGCGATGGGAGAGATGCTTGAATCGATCGCTCATCAGTGGCGCCAGCCTCTCAATATCATCGGTCTGGCCACCGCAAATCTTGAGACGCAATTTACCATCGGTTCGCTCAGCGAGAGCGAGTTTCATGAGAAGATGCAGATCATTGCCGCCAACATCAAATATATGTCCGACACCATCGATGACTTTAGAAAATTTATCAACCCCAACCGACAAGCGATCCTCTTTCACCCAAAACAGAGTATGCAGGAGCTGCTTGGAATCCTCTCGGGACAGCTCAAAAGCAACAATATCGAAACCGAGCTCTCTGCGGGTGAGAGCATCTCGCTTTACGGGGTTGAAAATGAGTTCAAACAGGTGATGATCATCCTTATCAACAATGCGATCGACGCCATAAAACTCCGTCAGGATCGAAAAGAGATCAAAGAGGGAAGGATCAAGCTCGATTGCAAAACCCAACTCAATCAAGGGATCGTGGAGGTGTGCGATAACGGAGGAGGGATCAGAGCCGACCACATAGAGCATATCTTCGAGCCCTATTTTTCGACAAAATCACACCAAAACGGAACGGGAATAGGCCTTTATATAGCAAAGAATATCATCGAATCCCGTCTGCACGGCACTATCAGCGTACACAACGGCACGGAGGGGGCATCTTTTCGTCTGACGATTCCGTTGGCATAGAGTATTCACATGCCAAAAGCGTTACTACTCTTGCTGATGCTCCCAAGCTTTGGCATACTTTTTGGGGTACTCAAAAGAGATGATCTTACCCGCCTTGGAACCGATGCTCTGCCAATCCTCTTCGTAGAGCTCGATGCCGAGTACTCCGCAAGTCGGGATATTGCCCACCTGCTCACCGCTAACGAACTCCGCTAACTCCGTTAGACCCGGGTTATGCCCTACCAAAAAGGCGCATGAGATACGATCGGGGATAAGCCGCACCTTCCCTAAAAGCGTCTGGAGCGTCGCCTCGTATAACTCTTCGTCATAGCGTATCTTGTTGCTCTCTATACCCACGTACCAGGCAAGCTCCTGCGCCGTCTTTTTCGCTCTTTTCGCAGGCGATGAGAGGATGAGCTGAGGCATGATGCGCTCCTCTACCAGATACCCGCCCATGAGCGGCAAACTTCTCTTGCCCCGCTTATTGAGCCCGCGATCAAAATCGCTTATGCCCTCCTCGCTCCAGTCCGATTTAGCGTGTCGGATTATGTAGAGTCTCTTCATCTCATCCCCCTACTTCTGTGCATCTAAAAGGGCCTCGAAGTCGGCCGCTCTGAGCGGTTTGCTCTTATAGTAGCCTTGATACATACTGCACCCCTTCTCTCTTAAAAAGGCGAGCTGCTCCTCTTGCTCCACCCCCTCTGCCAAGACCTGATACCCAAGCGCTTTTCCCATCTCGATGATCGCGACGACAATGGCCATATCATCCTTTTCATAGGGAATGTCATCGATAAAACTCTTGTCTATCTTCAGTACGTCGATGGGGAAGCGTTTGAGGTACGAGAGTGAAGAGTAGCCCGTTCCAAAATCATCGATCGCCAAACGGATCCCTTTAGCGCGAAGCGAGTGCAGCATGGCAACACTCTCCTCCTCGCGCTGCATAAGCGCGCTCTCCGTTATCTCTATCTCCAGCCTGTTGGCACTATAGCCGCTCTCAAGAAGTGCATCCGTTATAACTCCGGGCAGATCTTGAAACTTCACTTGATTTGCGGAGACGTTGAGTGCAAGCGTAATTCTATGCCCCTTGTCAAGCCATGTCCTGCCCTGTCTGCAGCACTCGCGAATGACCCACTCGCCTATGGTATTGATTAACCCGCTCTCTTCGGCGATCGGGATGAAGATGAGCGGAGAGACGACTCCCTCGTCCGGTTTATTCCAGCGCAAAAGCGCCTCGGCACCTACGATCTTGCCTGTTTTTATATGCACCTGCGGCTGATAGTAGAGCTCTAGCTCCCCGTTATCGACGGCGCTGCGCAGTTTCGTCTCATAGGCTATCTTCTCACGCGCATGAAGCGTCATCTCGTCGGAATAGTATCTATACATCCCCTTGGCACTGTTTTTTGCCTCATAGAGCGCGCTGTCGGCATGCTGCAAGAGCTCCTCGGAACTCTCGCCGTCACGCGGTGCAATAGCTATTCCGGCACTGCTTTGTATATGCAGCTCTACGCCGTTGCTAAGCACGCAGGGTAATGAGATGCTCTCTTGTATCTCCTTCGTCACGCGCGCTACGTCCTCTTCAAATCCTATATCCTCAAGGATCACCCCGAACTCATCGCCGCCAAGGCGTGCGAGCAGGTCGCCCTCTCTTAATCTCTTGGCAAAGCGATCCTTTAGCTTGACAAGCAACTCGTCACCGACGGTATGCCCGTAGCTGTCGTTCACGTCTTTAAATCGGTCAAGATCGAAGAGAATAACGGCGAAGATACGCCCGTTTCGCTTCGATTTTGAAAGCACTTTATTGAGATAGGTCGAAAACAAGAATCGGTTTGGAAGATTTGTGAGAATATCGTAGTTGGCAAGCTTTTCAAGCTCTAGCTCTCTATTTTTACGCTCACTAACATCGCGAGCTACACCTAAAACCCCTATAAATTCATCCTTCGCACCTTGCAAAGGCATTCTTGTAATATCAAAATAGCCTTGAGCCCCGTCGGCAAACACAAGCTGCTCTTCATGCAACGTCGCTCTTTTGGCGACAATCGCCTTTTGATCGTTGTCTAAAAACGTCTCCGCACGCTTTTTCCCCCTAAGCAGCTCATCCCCTCTGCCTACGATCTGCTCCTCTTTGGCTCCGTAAAACTCCTCAAAACGGCTATTGCATATAATAAATTTTCCCTCCGCATCTCTTAGCCATATCATATCGGGCATGGTGTTGATCACACTCTTTAGGAGTACTCTGCTCTCTTCAAGCAGCAGTTGATTTTTAACAAGACTCTCTTCGTGGGCATTTTTGGATTCGATGGTGTTGATCAAGAGCTCAAAATATGAGCCGTGGATCGCTTTGAGTATGTCGTGGCGAGAGAGCAGCCCGATGGGTTTGCCGCACTCGTCTTCGACTAGAAGCTGATGGATGCCGTGCGCTTTCATCATGGCAGAGGCCTCGACGAGCGAGATATCTTTTCTCACGATCTGCAGTGATGAGCTCCCCAAGAGTATCGTGATCGAATCGTTAACACGCATGGTCGTAACATAGTGATAGTTCACGTCTCTCTCACTCACGATCCCAAGCGGTCTGCTCCCGCGCATCACCACCGCGTAGTCGCAGCGGGAATCGCTCATGCGCTCGGCAACCTCGGAGATCGTCGCCGTCTCCTCCACGGTGAGTATATATTCGCTCATGGCGCTCTCTATGCTTTTAAACTTCGAGACCTCTTCAAAACCGATATGGCGCAGAAAATCACCCTCGGAAATGACATCCAAGAAGTCACCCTCATCATCGACGACGACAATGTGGCGCAGCCCTTTTTGCTCCATGAAGATATAGGCGTCATGAAGATATGAAGATGCATTGACGCAGACGACCTTCTTGCTCATGATCTCTTCGATTATCGTCTCTTTCTCTTTTTTTGCAGCGATGATCTTTAATCCGTCCCTCTCCGTGAATATCCCGTAAGGCTTCGTGCCCTCAAGCACGATAACAGAACTGATTTGCCGCTCCTTCATCTCCAAGAGCGCATCAAAAACGGTGATATCGGCACCGACCGTAAATGCCTTTTTTGTAATTATCGCCTCTAAGCGCACCATATCCATCTGAATGTCCCTCAATTGAGCTAACCATCAATGCTATCGTAAAGATCATAAATAAATTTTTAACCCTGCCCCATCCTAAGCTAACACTGTTTGAGTTATGTTATAATCGGTTTGATAATCTTCCAAAGGATCACGATGGCCGCAAAAGAACACTCCTTCGATATTAGTGCAAAGATAAACCTGCAGCATTTTAAAGATGCAATCAACCAAGTCGATAAAGAGGTTGCAAACCGCTATGACTTCAAAGGAACCAACTACGAAGTATCGTTTAAAGAGAAGGAGAAACAGCTTGTATTGGTAGCATCAAGCGATAACAAACTCGATGCGCTCAAAGATATCGTTATCGCCAAGTTCTTAAAACACGACCTCTCTTCAAAAGTTCTCGAAGAGCTTCGGGTAGAGGATGCAAGCGGCGGAAGCCGCAAGGCGACTTTTAAGGTGGTGGACTATATAGAGGCTAAAGAGGCGAAAAAGATAGCAGCAGAGATCAAGAACCTCAAACTCAAAGTGAGTGCGCAGATCGAGGGAGATGCCATTCGCGTCAAATCCAAACAGATAGACGATCTCCAAAAAGTGATGAAACATATACGATCTATGGAGTGGGATGCTCCGCTTGTTTTTGAAAATATGAGATAAAAAAGGGATAAGCATGAAAAAGATGAGCATAAACGACGCGGCCAAACTCTTCGGTGTCTCTAAAGAGGCGATCCACAACCGAGTCCGCAGAGGCTCTTTGCAGACGGTTACGCAAGACGGCGTCAAGCTGGTGCTCATCGAGGATACTTCACATGCCAACACAAAAACATCGCCGCAAAAAAAGAGCCACTCTATGGACGACAGGTACTATCAGCTCCTCGAAGAGCAAAACAAGAGGCTGCAAGAGCGTGTAGAGAAGCTTGAGGATGAGACGCGGGAGCTGCGAAGCCAAAAAGAGCAGATGCTCATCGATGAACGCGAAAAGATCGAGCTGATCTACAGACAAAAGGATGAGCAGTTAAAAAGTATTCTTGAAGCGATCACGACGAAGTTTTTGCCCAACCTCTCCGCACAAAGCCTCTTCGATGTCGAGCATCTCGATGCAGAGCTTGAGAGCGATGATGAGAGCGAGGAGGAGCCAAAAAGCGAACCGATCGAAGGGAAGATGATCTCTTTGAAAAAATATATCAAGAGATACAAACTCTCTAAAGGCGAGTCCGTTCGCCTTCACAAGGCCCTAAAAGAGTTTGTCACGATCGACAGACGTGCCGTTTTGATAGGTTCGAAGTACTATATCAACTCTAAACTCAAGCCCTTTAGCATCCTACACTAACGGCTCAAACTTCTCTAGTTTGTGCGTCTCTTCGTCAAGCCTGTCTTGACATTCGCGAAGCATCTCCTCTAGTTTTGTGATCTCAGCGGAAGCGTTGCTTTTTGCCGCCTCTTGACGAACCATGGCCATTTGACGCTCATGCGAGTCAAAAAGCTCATGGAGCATACTATAAATTGCATTGTAATCGTTCCAATGCTCGTCGTAATAGTCTAGTGCTTCCTCTTTGGTCATGTCGCTCTCCTTTTAATACATCTCGACTCGGTTTTTTCCGCTATCCTTGGCTCTATAGAGCTTCTGATCGGCAATATTAATATACTCGTCCAAAAAGATCGCTTTAAAACCCTCCTGCGGCGTGATCTCTATGGCTCCGATGCTCACGGTCGTAGAGACGCTCTTGCCCTCATACTCGATCACGCTTTGCTCAAACGCCTCACGGATCCGCTCAAGCACCTCCAGCCCCTTTTGCTTTTTAGCCGCTTGCAAGATAATGATGAACTCTTCACCGCCGTAGCGCACCGCTATATCAGAGTTGCGGATGATCCTCTTGACCACCGTCACAAACTCCTTCAATACCCTGTCGCCCGCAATATGACCGTAGGTGTCGTTGATCTTTTTGAAGTTGTCCAGATCGCATATGGCAAGTACATAGGGGTTATTGGTCGCCAAAGCAAGCTCATACTGATTGGCAAAGACCTCTTTAAGGGCGTTGCGGTTCAGCGCGCCCGTTAGATCATCTTTTGAGACGCGTTTGTTAGTGATGATGTTATCTATAAGCGCTAGCTCCGTACCTATTCCCAAAGAGATCAACTCACACTTCTCAAGATAAGTTATAAGGATGTGATACTCCTCTTTGCCCAAAAAATACTCTATCTTCTTGCCGAAGAGATGCAGATTGTCATGCAGAATCGTGATCGTCTTATACTTCGAGTTATTCTGGATAATCCTCTTTGCGTCATCCATAAGCCACTTTCCAAAGTCGCATAGTGTAGGATCAAGTTCTGGGAAATCATCTTTTTTCGCCTCTTGCACCGATCTGGCAAGCGCCATAACCCATATAAGGTGTGATTCGTAGTAGCGAATCACATTCTTCTCCAGCAGATCGCTTAAGGAGCTTAGACGTATATTATTGACGGAGATCAGCTTTTGAATATAGGCATCCAGATAGACCCTTGCCACTTTGTTGTTGATCGCCCGAAAGAGCTCCAAAAGCTCCGCAAGGAGTTTTGCGGCATTTGTCAGATCGATATTAGATATCAAAAATGATTTTAACGTAGCGATCTCGTTGGAGATGATCACATAGGGGGTCTCAAGCGATATCTGATAGCGCGCCAGCCTCTCGAACGAAAGAAGCATCCTATCTTGCATAAACTCCCCTCCGAAAAGCTCGAATATCTCTTTATAGAGCGCTTCATAACTATCTACCGAATCGGGATTGAGATTGATGTGCGTAGAGTAGCTCTCCAAAAACTCATCACATAGTCTTTTTGCCGGCGTCTTTAAAAAGTTTCGAAAATCAAAGGGGGTCATAGCTAAATATCCTCGCTTTTAAGTGAAAGGCCTTTGAGGTTTGAGAGAGGATAGGCATACGCTATCCCTTCGCCTTGACCCACGATATCCAGATCGTGCATCACTCTGTAGATGATGTCGTTGACTTTTTTGGTCGGAACGATGAACATCAAATTGACGTCATCAGGCTCACTCTCGAGACGATTATAGAAGTTATGCATCTCCTCAAGCCCCATACCGTGCGCCTGCGTCATGGTCACACCCGTCGCACCCGCCTCTTTTGCTGCCAAGAGTGCTTGCTCTTTTTTGCCATTTGGAACGATCACGTGAACGGCAGAGAAAGGCATCGTAAAGGAGTGGCGTTTTGCCGTTCCGTGCACATTGATCGTAGCAAGGTTCATGTTGTTTGCATCTTCGATAGCGTGACGTAGTTCAAGCAGCTGCAATGCCTCGAGCTCCTGCTCTCCTTTGATTCCCATCTTTTCGGCAATAACGCCGTAAGACATAACGGTTAGCATAGGAAAGAGCGACGCGAAGGCTATAAGACCAAAACCGTCCA
>JACXUD010000202.1 GCA_014764025.1 Campylobacterota bacterium
AAGATGCAATCGTTCAACTCACATTCTGAAATCTATGCTAGTTTTTGGATGATTTGAGGGAAAGATTTGCAAGTGGCTCTCTATGATATTTTTCTATTTTGAACTCTCTATTTTGTTGATATGAACATCCATCTGCGGAAACGGGATCGAGATGCCCTGCGCATCAAACTCCAGCTTGATCTTCTCGAGCGTCTCAAAATAGACGTCCCAGTAGAGATCGGCCTTTACCCAGACGCGAAATGCGAGGTTGACGCTGCTTGAGCCGAGTTCTGCGACCGCGACGAGCGGGGCGGGGTCTTGCATAACGCGCTCATCTTGGGCAATGATCGTGTTTAATATCTCTTTGGCCTTTTTAAGGTCATCACCGTAGCCGATGCCGACAAGGTGATCGACGCGGCGTACATCCCGAAGCGAGAAGTTGGTGATATTCCCGCTGATGATAGCGGAGTTTGGAACGATGATGCGGCTCTTATCCACCGGTACGATAACGGTAGAGAAGAGGTTGATATCCTCTACGGTTCCCATCGCACCGCCGGCCTCGATGGTATCGCCCACTTTAAAGGGGCGAAAGAGGATGATGATCACCGCCGCTCCTATGTTGGAGAGCGAATCTTTGAGTGCTAGACCGACCGCAAGAGAAGCGGCACCAAAGACGGCAAGGAACGAGGTCGTATTGACGCCAAGCGCATTGAGCGAAGTGAGGATGACGACTACAAGCAGCACAAAGTAGATGATGCTCTCAAAGAACTCTACAAGGGTCTGATCGATCTTGGCGCGCAGCATCAATTTTTTGCTTAAATAGGTAAGCTTGTGGGTGAGCCACTTTCCTATAATAAAGATCGCTATTGCAGCGACCACTTTGATGCTATACTCGTTGATATAGTTGACCATCATATCGATGTATGAGCCCATTTTCTACTCCTGTTTTTTTAGATTGTAGTTCATCTTAGTTGTAGAAAACTTTAAGTGCGATCGATTCGATATGTCGTGAGAGCTGATAGTAGGCATTCTTGTGTTTGCTTGTGAGGTGTAACAGTTTTGGACGGTATTTGAGGTAGTTTCGCCACACTCTTCTGCTCTGCTCCATGCGGCCGCGTTTATGGAGCTCAAACGAGACCGAGGCGTTGATGAACCCCTTAAGCAGGCGTGTCTCGTTGCAATCAAGAAAGCGCTTTGGAAACCAAAAAGCCTCAAGCGCCTCATGCGCCTCATAGTAAAGACCGGCATCCAAGAGCTCTTGGAACTGCTGTAAAGCCCTATTCACTTTGCACGCTCATATTCACGCGCCAGTATCCGCGCCCGCCTTTAAGCGAGATGCAGTGGTGGTTTGGGAACTTTTTTTTATACTCTGCCAGGCGGTTGAGTGTCGCCTTGCCTGTGTCGCAGTAGAAGACAAAGACGCTCCCATCGGGCTCTTTTGAGAGCAGAGGAGGGTTGTAGGTGATGGTCTGTGCTTTTTCGATAGGTGCTAAAATCGTATCGATAAGAAGCACTTTTATACCCTCTTTTTCCAAAAGCGCTTTGTTCGTTAGATACTCTTTTTGCGTCCACTCGTCGGGAAAATTCATCTTACGACCCCTTTTTAGATGGATTATAGGCAACCTCTCGTAAGCCAAAGATTAAATTTTCTTTGAACTTGCGAGTATTGTGGTTGCGCTAAGCAGAGCACCCAAAAAGACGATGGTGTAGCCTGTTGGCATATCGTAGTAGTAGGAGAGAAAGATCGCCGTGATGCTAAAACCCCATCCGAATATGAAGGCACCCAAAAGCCCTTTATGAAAGCGCTGTGCGACGATGGCCGGGGCGATAAGCAGCACAAACACCACTAACACGCCCGCTAACGCAACCGACGAAGTGACGGTGAGTGCTAGCAAAGAGAAGAAGACCAGCTCGCGCATGAAACCCTGCAGACGCGGATAGAGCTTCCAGAGTGCAAGGGCGATGGCGGCGTAGATAAAGGCGCTTTTGATAACTTCACTTGTCGGGGTAAAGAGGATGTCGCTTGCCAGAAGCGATTTGAAGTGCTCCATCCCCTCTGCCGAGTCGGCGAGAACCATCATGATACCGCTGGCCCCAAGGACGTATAAAAGTCCTATGAAGGCTTCGAGGTTGAGTGCTCTTGTAGAGGCGATAGCGATAAGCAGACCGCACAAAAGGGCAAATGACAGGGTGAAGAGATAGAGATGCTCTTCGTGAAAATAGCCAAGACCAATCGCGCTTCCAAGAGCCGCGAACTGCGCGATGGCAAGGTCGGTAAAGATGATGCCGCGCTCCAAGATGCCCATGCCGAAGTAGGCATGAAGCATCACGAGGATAATGACAAGGGCGATGGGGGTCGCAAGGATCTCTATCACTCTATCGCTCCGCTAAGATAGTCAAAGAGAGCCGCCAGATCCTCTATCTCTTCAAGTGCACCGATGTCGTGAGGCATCAAGACCACTTTGATGCCCGTCTTTTGGGCTATGAACTCGGCCGTTTTGGTAGAGTGATAGACGTCGTGAAGAATACAGCAGGGGTGTGCTTTTTCTATCAGCTCGATGAGTTCAAGCGTGTGTCTTGAGCTTGGCGGAATGCCCGGCAGCGGCTCGATGGTGCCGATATTCACAAGCCCGTAGGCTCTGTTGAAATAGGCAAGGTTGTCGTGAAACTGGATCACCTGAAGTCCTCTTTTGGATGCCATCTTCGCATCCCATTTTGCCATATTCACATGCCAATCTTTCGCAAAAGCGTCGTAGTTGGCGAGATAGATGCCCTCATGCTCTTTATCCAAAGAGATCAAGAAATCTCTGATGCTTTGGGCAAGAGTGAGGATGTTTTTTGGGTCGAGGTGAAAGTGCGGGTTGCCGTCCGGGTGGATGTCGCCGCCGCTTCTATCGACGCTTTGCGGTCTATCTATAAGCTCGACATGATGCGAGAGATTGAGAAAAGTAGGGGTGTTTGGACGCGTTTTTGGGTTGCCCGAGCGTTCAATGAGCGGGGGCAGCCAGCCGATCTCGAGCTGTGCGCCGTTCATAATAAGCGCATCCGCACTGCGCATCTTGGCGATGAGCGATGGGCGAGGCACGACAAAGTGCGGGTCCCAGTTTCCCTTTGCCAAAACGATAGTCTCGATATGTTCACCCCCTATCGCTTTGGTGATCGCTCCGATGTAGGGGTAACTTACCGCGATATTAAGGTGCGCAAAGAGCGTAAGCGGCAGGAGTAAAATAGATAAAAGTAGTTTCATACTCTTCCTTTGTATGTT
>JACXUD010000203.1 GCA_014764025.1 Campylobacterota bacterium
TACTCCGACCTCATCGTACACCGCCTCATTAAAGCGATCCTAAACAACGATACGAACGAGGGCTCCTATGTACTACGAAATATCGAAATGCTCGCAATCGCCATCAGTGAAAAAGAGCGTGAAGCCGATACTATCGAAGTTGAGTATCAAGCTCGCAAATTCGCACGCTGGGCACTCTTACATATCGGCGAGCATTTTTATGCCAAGATCACTTCCACCACACCCGAAGTGCGTGCCGAGCTAGACGATGAGATCAAGGGTGCAAAACTCACATTCCTTGCTTCTACGACGCAATCGCTCTTTGAAAAGGTGCGTATAAAGATAGAGAAGGTAGATATCGCAAAAGCTAAAATCTACGCCTCGATCATCGAGGAAGAGAATGTATAAAAACGAGCTTGATCGTCATATTCAAAATAAGACGCTCTCAAACAACTTTATCCTCTTTGGCGAGAGTGATTTCTTTATTGACCGCTACACCAAGAGTCTCTCCGATGTTAGCGACGCTTCCGTTATCGCCTTCTATCACGACGAGTATGACTTCACGGCGGCCAAAGCCCACCTCTCAAACGCTTCACTCTTTGGGGATCGCAACGTACTCATTGTAAAAAGCGAAAAGAAGATCCCGAAAAAAGAGCTTGAGACCCTTATTGAACTTTGCGAGAAAAACAGCGACAATCTTTTTATATACGCCTACTACGGCAGCGATCACAAAAGCTACAGCAACGGCGTAGGCAAAAAAAGTACAATGGCCGTTCGATTTTTTCATCCCAAACGCAACGAAGCGATACACTTTTTGATGCATGAGGCAAAAGAGAGAAGAGTTCAAATAGATTCACATGCCATAACCCATCTGCTTGAGATCCATAACCAAAACATCTCGTTGGCATCAAACGAACTCGAAAAGCTCTCTATTTTTGATCGTGAAGTCACCACAAAAGAGATCAATGAACTTGTTTACGGCTTGGCCGAAGTCAATATCGAAGAGTTTATGAAAAAGGTTCTGCAAAAAAAGGATTTCAAGCTCGAGCTTCAAAACCTGCTCGAACACGGCGAAGAGGAGATACGTCTTATCACAGCTCTGAGCGGCTATATCACCACGCTCTATCTCTTTAATATCTATATTCGCGAGCACGGTGTGGCAAATGCCAAGGAGATACTGGGTTATTCGCCGCCTCAATTTATCGTAGATGAGAAAGCAAGAGAGTCGATGCGAATTAAAATGATCGACTATTACAAAGTGTTGGATCTACTTACGCAAAGCGAACTTCAGATGAAATCCAGCGGCAACGATAAAGAGTCTATTCTACTCTCGACGCTCATCAAAATCCAAAAAATCCTCTAAGTTCATTTTGAATCTGCTATAATAAATAGTAATAAGCACATAGTATCTTTTTTCGCACTCACTCTGCTTTTGAGCATGCAACTCTTTGCCTCCAAAGCTAAAAGCGTACTGATTATACACTCCTACTCCCAAGAGTATGACTGGACGAAAAGACAACACGAAGCATTCGTAGAGAAGCTCGCCGATCTCTATCAGGGTCCGCTTGAGATCTCGACCGAATATCTCGATACCAAACGCCTTGCCTTGTCAAAGGAGTATTCGGCTTTTTTCTTAGAGTATCTTCTCTATAAATATAAATCTCTCTATCCCGATCTCATCTATGTGACCGACGACAACGCCTTTAATTTTATCCATGAACACGAAGCCACACTCTTTGCGCAAACGCCGGTCGTCTTCTCGGGAGTCAACAACCTCGAGGTATCCAACTTCATGACAAAATGCTACTTTGGTATCTTCGAGCATAAAGAGATTCGCGAGAATATCGAACTGATACGAACCTTTTCGCCAAAAACAAAAGATATCTACATTATAGGCGACGACTCAAACACCTACGCTTCGATCGAAAAAGAGATCAAAATGCAAATGGGCTCATATAGCACACTCAAAGCTCACTTCATAGCCTCTAAATCCCTCTATGCGGTGATACAAAAACTTCAAAAACTGCCGAAACACTCTTATGTACTACTGACGACCATCGACGGTTTTAGCGATATGAACGGCGTTACGCTTACCCTTAAAGGGATCATCCACGAACTCGCTAAAATGAAGCACCTCACCTTTTTAAGCCTTGAAGATGCCTATATTCAAGGCGGAGTCGTGGGCGGTTATGTTACGGACGGCCATAAGCAGGGTATGCTGGCGGCTCAAGTAGCCAAACATCTGCTCAACAGCAATTTTACCGATGCCATCGGATTTGAGGGTATCAGTGCCAACTCCTATATTTTCGATAGAGAGGCTCTGCTTGATTCTCGGATTATTCTCTCGGAGTATATCACAAGAAACGCTTTGATACTCAATGAGAAGAAAAGCTTTATGCAGCGCTATGAAGAGTATATTTTAAGTGTGATCTTTACACTCTTCATTCTCTTTGTAATCTTTATGATCGTTGTCTTTTTCGTATCGCGCGAAAAAAAATCCGAACTTGAAGAGACGAAAAAATCGCTTATAAATCTTCAAAATGGTCTCAAGGCCAATAGTGAGCTTATCGTCAACATCGAGACCATAGAGAGGATCCTCTACTGGGAGATCAATATTCAAACGAATAGAATCAGCTTTTTAGACTACGGTAACTTGCTCTTGGCCGATCAGCCGACGCTAGGGCAGGTTGAGTATGCCCTTTTCAAATCATTTTTATACCCGGAGGATTTTCAGACCATGCTCACACATATAGAGAATGCAAAACTCTCTGACAAAGAGTTTGTATTTGAACACAGACTGATTCATCTTGATGGTTCGCTCGGAAAAGTACGCCATACGATCGAGCGAGTAGATTCCGATGGCGGCGCAAAAAAAGTTGTCGGCATCATGCAGAGCATAAGGGTCTAAAATGTTTCGCAGCATACTTCAAAAACTCGGTTATCCCGAAGTCCCTCTCTTTGCAAGAGAGAGCATAGATAACTTCAATCTCAATTTCGACAAGCTTCTGCTTTACATTATGTATATTCAGTGGTTTGGAGCGGCTTTTATAGCCGCCATCCCTTATGAGACCTATCTCTACGGCCTCTTTGGAGGAGCTCTCATATCGCTCCTGCTCACTCTTGCCTATAAGCACTACAGAGGCACAAGAACGCTTCGCGTACTCTTTGCCATAGGGATGATGCTCTTCTCTCTCATCTACATCCAACAGTTCTTCGGCCGCATAGAGATGCATTTTCACGTTTTTATAG
>JACXUD010000204.1 GCA_014764025.1 Campylobacterota bacterium
AACTTTATGTTTCTCGAAAGCTCTGCTCTCTCGGAAATGTTTTTGCTACTCGCAAAAATCGTTTCACTCATTTTGTGGACGGGAATTATAGACAAATCATAAACCAATGTCAAGAGGTTTTTTGAGAAATATCCAAAAAAATGAAATAAATTTTACTTTTCGCTACAATAAAACGATATTAACCGAGGATCAACGTTGATTCTATTTTAATGCTTGCATATTATTAGGTTTTATCATTGACTATCTTATGACTAATGCTTAATTTGGTGAATAAAACGTTGCTTTCTATTAACTCTTTGTCAATACAATTTCTCAATTACTATTTCTATAGTTAAAAGGAATGAAAATGGGACTTTATGACCGTGACTACGCAAGAGGAAACTCTTTTAGATATGAGGCGACTTTTAAGAGTGAAGCACAGATTGTATCTTTTGTAAAAGAGACTTACAAACTTTTCGCTGCTTCAATGATGGCAGGTGCTGTTGGAGCGTATGTCGGTGTACCTTTAGCAGGAGCTATTCAGGCTTATTTTTGGCCTCTCTTCTTTTTAGAGATCGGCTTATTGATCGGCCTTCATTTTGTTAAGCATAAACCTGGAATCAATTTAGCGGTTATGTTTGGCTTCGTCTTTATGACAGGGTTGATGCTAGCACCTCTTCTCTCTCGTACATTAGGTATGAGCGGCGGTGCCTCTATTATAGGCAATGCTTTTGCAATGACCTCTGTGGTTTTTGGTGCTATGAGCTTCTATGCAATTAAAACAACGAAAGATTTTACAGGATACGGTAAACCTCTTATGATTGCACTTTTTGTAATCATCGGTTTCTCAATTCTAAATATCTTCCTTGGAAATCCGATGCTTCATATCATCATCTCCGGTGCCGTTGTGGTTTTGTTTAGCATTTTGGTAATCTATGACACGCAGAACATCATGCAGGGTGCTTATGAGACTCCGATCGATGGGGCTATTGCTCTTTATCTAGACTTCCTAAATATCTTTACCTCTTTATTACAACTATTCGGTATCTTCGGAAATAGTGATGAATAACAACCTTTCACTCGATACCTATCGAGTGATTGATGCCAACCTCAACCGTCTCAAAGAGGGGATCAGAGTCGTTGAGGACATTCTCCGCTACAAACAAAACAATAAAACTTTAGCGCAGCAGCTCAAAGCCCTTCGCCATAAAGCAACTCCGCCTAATAGCGAACAGCTTTTGCAATACAGAGACAGCGTTAATGATGTACTAAGACCAAGCACAAAAAGCGAACAGAATCGTTCTACCCTTCGTAGTGTCGTAACGGCAAACTTCAAACGAGCGCAAGAGTCATCACGTGTTCTTGAAGAGCTCTACAAGCTGATCGATATCGATACGAGCGAACTCTATAAAAAGATTCGTTATGATCTCTATACGATTGAAAAAGAGGTCATGCTCGAAGAGTTTTAACTATATAAAAAGAGCACCTCAAACTCTAGACTCTTTTTAGGATACTCCTCTATCAATCTCTTGGTCTCTTTATAGCTCAGCATATTTCGTGAACCGCTTACGCCACTCTGTTTAATGTATTTAAATATCTCTCGATTCGATTCAAACTCTAACTCAAAATTGACCACTTCGGCGTTAAGATTTAGATATTGCTCTACTATCGAGAGGAGATCCTGCACACTTCTTAGCATCGGTGCCAATCCTGCACAATCATTTACCGTTTTAAAAGTATTGGACGTGAATATTCCAAGCGAAAGAGGTTTATCCAATATGGCCAAGTTTCTAAAGACAATCTCTAAATCATCGGCCCACTGGAGTGCTGAAGATGATAGAATATAGTCAAACTCACATGCCGAAAGTTCATCGAAGAGCTGCTGTGAATTAAAATCGCCGAAACGGCAGACGATGTTCTGTGATTTTGGATGCAACTCAAGCATCCCTTTTGCAAAATCGATACCCATAAAAGAGGCCGGAGTCCAATCAAGCTCTTTGTAGAGTGCACCGCTGCCGCATCCAAGATCTAAAATCCTTTGGGGTTCCCCTTTGATGTGTGAAACAACCTTTTTTGCGACTTTAGTCTGTATGACATTATAACTGCCATAACTGCCGGCGTATTTTGAAAATTCAGAGCTGACTCTCATTGCCTGTTTTTAATCAATGAAAAGATGAATATCCCTAATACGAAAAGGACGATAGTCGCACCTGAAGGCAAAGAGAAATAGTAAGAGAAGAAGAGTCCTGCTATGACGCTTGCGACCCCAAAAACAACCGAGTAGAGCATCGTCTTCAAAAAACCGACCTTATACTGCATAGCCGCTACGGTTGGGATGATCATAAGCGCGCCGATCAAAAGGCTTCCCACAATCTGTATGCTTAGGGCGATAATAACTGCCACGACACTCACAAGCAAAAAGTTAAGCGCTTTGACATTGAGTCCGCTTACTTTTGCCACCTCTTCATCATAACATATCGTATAGAGCTCTTTTGAGTAGTACAAAAGCAGAAGCAGTGCGGCTGAACCAAAACCAAGAGTAGTATAGACATCTTGACTGCTCACCGAAAGAATAGAACCAAAAAGATAGGCAAAGAGGGAGTTGTTGAATGAACCGCCCACGGAGACTATAATAACGGCAAGAGCGAGTGAACCCGACAAAAGTATCGCTAAAACAGAATCGGAATAGAGTGAAAAATGGCTTCTCAGGTACTCGATCAGCAATGCAGAGCCAATAGAGAACAAAACGGCGCTCCAGAGCGGAGAGAAACCGGCAACAAGCCCGACAGCAACTCCTACAAGCGCTGAGTGGGCAAGCGTTTCACTAATCATCGAATATCGCTTCAGCACTACGAACGTACCGCTTATAGAGGCAAGTAGTGCAATCAGCAAGCCTGCCATGAATGCTCTTTGCATAAAATCAAATTCAAATATCTCTAACACCGCTGCTCCTAGTGCTCATGCTTATGGTTATAGAGCAGATGCGCCGGCGTACCGTAGAGTTCGCTCATCTCTTCACAACTGAGTGCTTCTTTTGGGTTATTACAGATAACCGCTTTTTGGTTGATACTAAAGAGTCTGGCGATATCATCCGCGATCACACCCACATCATGCGTAATAAAGAGAATCGTTATGCCATCTTCTCTATTAAGTTTAGACAATAGAGCATAGAAGCGTTTTTGAGAGAGAGCATCAACTCCGGTGTTAGGCTCGTCAAGTATTAAGATCTC
>JACXUD010000205.1 GCA_014764025.1 Campylobacterota bacterium
GAAGATACACCCGGCGACTCTCTTGATGCAGGCGATCCGCATCGAGGTGAATGACGAACTCGGCGAGCTCAACAATCTGCTAGACGCGCTTGAAGCGGCAGAACTTTCACATGCCATAATTGCCATCATCTCGTTTCACTCGCTCGAGGATAGAATCGTCAAGCAGAAGTTCGCCGCTTGGGCGAAGTCGTGCATCTGCCCGCAAGAGGCGATGCGCTGTACATGCGGTAATTTACATGCCAAAGGGAAGATCATCTCGAAAAAGCCTATCACGGCGCAAGAGGATGAACTGCGTCAAAACCCTCGCAGCAGAAGTGCCAAGATGCGCCTCTTTTTAATGGAGTCCAAATGAGCCAAATGAGCGACAAAACACAGCTTCTTGATGAGGTGGCGGGCGTTATTGCTCCGCAAAAGAGCTTGGATCTGAACTATTTGGCTTATGTTTTATTAATTATGCTGTTTCTTTTTTTGGCTATATTTCCTAAACTCTATACTTTAAGAGTCGGGATATCTCTAAGCTCAAGAATGAATACGACATTTTAAAAGAGGAGAATAAGCTTATCAGCGCCTCTGTCGAATCGATCAAGTTTAAGAATCAGATTCTAGATACTCTGTTTTAAGGAATAAGATGATCCGCCGTTTCGTTGAATTCTCTATCGACAAGCCCCTGCTCAACCACATTCTGCTTCTCTTTATCGTGGTGATGTCCATCTTTGCCTATGTCAAGATCCCCAAAGAGATATTCCCGCCCTCACAGATGGATAAGGTCTCTATCACGGGCGGTTATGTGGGAACATCGGCCGACGTATTGGACAAACTGGTGGTCAAGAGCATCGAAGATGATCTTGCCAACGTCGATGAGCTAGAGAGCATCAAGACGACCATCAAAAACGGCTCTTTCACCATCACCGCGGATATCAAACCCGGTTCACAGAATACGACCGTTCTAAGCGACGTGAAAGATATTATCAGCGGCGTGAAAAAAGATCTTCCTGCCGATATGGCCGAACCCGTTGCAAAGATCGCTACCAAAAGTTTTCCATTGGTGCTCATAGCTCTAGCAGGCGATGTTGAGAAATCGGAGCTCTTAGAGAGAGCCGATGAGCTTAAAAGCCAGCTGAGCGTATTTAAAGATCTCAGCGATATCGCGATCCGCGGCGATGCGGAGCATGAGCTTGTCATTCGCATCAACAAAGAGAAGCTCAAAGCCTATGAGCTTCAGCCCACAATGGCGATTGCGGCACTGTCGCGACTAAGCTCCATCTTTCCTATAGGAACCATCAAGCAAAAGGGCTCACACCTCTATATCTCGACCTATAACGGTGAAAAAACCGAAGAGGATGTGGCATCGACCATCATCACCGTCGGCGATAAACGCGTACGGGTAGGGGATATCGCCGATGTCTCGTTTGAGCTGAGTGACGAGAGCGAGCTCTCTCACTACAACGGCGTGCGTAACATCTCCATCAACGTCTCGAAATCGGAGAAGGGTAACTCGATAGCGCTTGTCAAAGAGATTCGAAAGATATTGGAGGCAAACGAACAGAGATATCCGAATCTCAAATATGAGATCTATACCGATACCTCGGTGTGGATAAAGAATCGTCTCAACGTCGTCTTCTCAAACATCGTATTCGGTTTGATACTCGTTTTTATCTCAATGCTTGTATTCATAAACCGCGGTATCGCCATCGTGGTCGCCATCGGGATTCCCGTGAGTTTTATGATCGGTATCATCGTGAGCGAAATCATAGGAGAGAGCCTAAATATGCTCTCGCTTTTGGGAGCCCTTATAGCGCTTGGTATGCTTGTAGATGAGGCGATAGTCGTGGCCGAGAATATCTACCGCCATCTCGAAGAGGGGATGGATCGACGAGAAGCGGCAATTCGCGGAGCGGTAGAGATGTTCCCTGCCGTGCTTACGGCAACGCTCACGACCGTTTTTGCCTTCTTGCCGATGCTGCTTCTAAGCGGCGATATGGGAACCTTCATCAAGATCATTCCTATTATGATCAGTGTCTTGCTTCTCTCTTCACTCTTTGAAGCCTTCTTCTTCCTGCCGCTTCATGCACACGATTTTCTACGTGTGACGCATGAAGAGAGCTACACAAGAGGCATTTGGAATACTCTCTTTAGTTGGCACAACAGGACGCTCCATTTTCTTTTCCGCCGTAAGAATCTCTCGCTCTTCGTCATTGTTGCGGTGATCTTGGTCTCAACCTTCGTGCTTATGAAAAACTCGAAATTCCAGCTCTTCCCCGAATTTGATACGACCCAAGTCTATGTCTATGGCAAAGTGAATGTCAATAACGACCTTAAAGAGACCGAGAAGATAATCTCAAGACTTGAACAAGAGCTACTTAAACATGTCGAGCCGCAGAACGTCTCCTCTATCACCTCGGTCATCGGGTTCAAGATGGATGCAAAGAATATGGTCGAGTTCGGTGAAAACATGTTCCAGATATTTATCGATCTGCACGAGAGAGTCCCTAGCAACGGCTTTGACAAATATATAAGCCCGTATCTCTCTATAGACTATAACGGCGATATTCTCACCCGTGAAAAAGATGCGAAGGTTATAGCTCAAGAGGTTAAAGGGTATATAAAACCCTTTCAAGAGCTCAAAGATGGGAACGAGAGCGTATTTGAGGAGCTGGCGGTGCGTGTTCCGGGTGCCGGAGTGGTGGCACATGATATAGAGATCAGCCTCAGTGGTAAGAACGAGAGCGAAATTTTACAAGGCATAGAGTATCTATCGCAAGAGTTGGCAAAGATCAAGGGGGTCTATAACATCGCCAACGATGCCGATATCGGCGAACGCGAGCTGAAACTGCGTGTTAACGAGTATGGACAATCTTTAGGTTTTAATGAGGAGAGTGTTTCGGCGGAGCTGCGCTCTTACTATCTCAAGGGCGAATACGGCAAGCTCTTTAACGAGACGGGATTGGTGCGTATGAAGATAGAGAGCGGGGTCAATAAAGAGATCGCTTCGATCGAAAAGATAGAGATACAAGTGCCAAATAGCAATCAATACGTGTTAGTAAGCGAAATATGCGACTTTTACTACATACAAGGCTTTGTAACGCTGCAAAAAGAGGACGGGGTGAGGATAAGAAACGTCTTTGCATCGCTTGAACGTAACAGCGTCACCTCTGCAGAGGTGATTAAATCGCTCGGCGGCGCATTCGAAAAGCTTGAGAAAGATGGCTTTAAGATAGAGATTAAAGGAGAGGAGAAGGAGAATCAAAAGAACCAAGCAGAGATGATGCAAGCAGCGGTCATCGCCATCTTCTTGATCTTCATTACACTTGTGTGGCTCTTTGACTCTATCGTGAAATCTTTGATTGTCATCAGTACGATACCGCTGGTGATATTCGGGGTCTATCTAGGGCATCTTATCATGGGATTGAATCTAACAATGCCTGGACTCATAGGGGTCGTAGGGCTTGCGGGCGTCGTTGTCAACGATGGTCTTATCATGGTAAGTTTTATCGGGAATGCAAAAGATACCGAAGAGCTGATGAAGCAGGCTCAATCTCGCTTGCGGCCGATCTTATTGACCTC
>JACXUD010000206.1 GCA_014764025.1 Campylobacterota bacterium
CGCCATCTTCTCTGACTCTATCAGCTGTGTCTGTGCCTCTTTGAGCCGCTCTAAATTCTCCTCTAGCTCCCTTGTGCGCTGGGTTACCAGGTGTTCGAGGTTCTCTTTAATATGAAGCAGTTTTTTGATGTTCTCCTCTTTTTGCGTATCGTATAAGAAGAGCCCGCTTAAGACTATAAGTGTAAAGCTATAGGTGATTATAAAATCTTTCCAAACATAGTGCACGCCATCATAACCATAAAAATAGAACAAGATAAACGATGTGACGATGGTCATCAGATACCAATAGAGTGTAGCCCGTTTACTTTGCAAAAAAAATGAGATAATCACAAACAGAAGCAAAAGCGTTATGTTCACGTCATTTTGCACTTTATAGATCACAAACATGATAAAAACGAAGCCGGTTGAGATAAAAAAGTTTGAGACAAAAGAGATATATTTTTTATCGACTCGAAGCATATACATCAAAAAAAAGATGATCAATGCCATAAGCATATCAACAGCGCCGATAAAATAAGAGTGAATAGTAAAGCGATAGATGGAAAAGACGAAAGCTGTTATGCCGATGAGAAAAACACCGCTGTTGATAAAACGAAATCGATAAGCATCGCTCGCCTCTTCGACGCTAAATGTGTGATTCGAGTTTAAAAACTTCAGTAGGGCAGATTTCAAGCGCTTTCCAAATCTTTTAAAATCACATCTATATTTTCAAAAAATAGATCTATGAGATTGGGATCAAAATGTTTTGCTCTTTGAGAACGCAAAAAATCAAAAATCTCATCTCGTTTCCATGCTTTTTTATAAACCCTCTCTTGCGAAAGCGCATCGAAAACATCGGCTATAGCAGTGATGCGGCCGTAGATATGGATCTCTTCGCCTTTTAAGCCTCTTGGATAACCGCTGCCGTCCCACTTTTCATGGTGTTCATGGGCAACAATCGCTGCAGCCTTTAGAATCTCGCGATTTGAACCGCCAAGTATCTCATACCCGATCTTGGCATGTGATTTCATGAACTCAAACTCATCATCCTCGAACTTTCCTGGCTTGAGCAGTATGCTATCGGGTATGCCTATTTTGCCAACATCATGCATGGGTGAGGCCATTTGCAGCCGAAGCGCTTCATCCTCGCTAAGACCGGCGAATTTTGCTAGATTGTACGAGAGTTTTGCCACGCGCTCCACATGCGTTCCTGTCTCTTTTGAGCGGTTCTCCACCATATTTCCAAGGCGTTTGATGATATCGCTTTGTGTATCTATGATCTCGCGAGAGAGCTCTTTGATAGAGCGGATGTTCTCATAAGCCCGCAGCGAACTAATAAGCGTCGTATAGAGCTTGGTAGCCGTCAGCTCAGTTTTCTCTTTGTAATCATTGATGTCGTAATCGCGTATGACCTCTTTTTCCGGAGCACTTCCCGGCTGCCCCGTGCGTAAAACGATGCGGATTTCACTATTTTGCAACTCCTTGCGAATAAGGGGGACAAGCTTTAATCCTGCATCATCACTCTCCATGACAACATCCAAAAAGATGACAGCGACATCATCTTCTCTTTTCAAAAGCTCAAGCGCCTCCTTCGCGCTATATGCACTCAGTATCTCAACGCCTCTCTTTTCAAACTCGAACTTGCTCAATACGCTTTTTGTGATGATGTGAACCTCTTCATCATCATCTACCACTGCAATCTTCCATTTTTTATCCAAAGAGGTTTGTTCTCTATTTTTGCTTTTCGCGATTTTAAACACAGCCATGAGCCACCCTTGATTGTGATATTTTCTCTTTTAAATCATTGTATTGCCATAATGTTAAAAATTATATAAAATATGCGTTTTACAAACAAAGGGCTCTTTATGCGCAGATATTTTCTTTTGATTCTCCTCTTTCTCTTCTCTCTTTCACATGCCAAAGATATAACGATCATTCCCTACGGCGGTTACACGACCTATAGCGACGCCAATAAGAGCAGCTCCTTTTTAGGAGGGCTCTATGCCAAATTCGAACACGACAGCGAGAGCTACGAAGTGGCTTTTGAGAGAAAGGTGATCTCATTTAACGACTACTACAACACCACCGCCAACACGACTCAAAGCTATAACGACGAGAAGCAAAACGACCTCTCTTTGCTCTACTCTTATATCGAAGAGAGTATTAAATACAAGATCGCCCTTCACTACATCGGCAGCTCCAGCCCAAAAAGCAACGAATCGCAAGCCTATCTTGCGGGGATGAGCTACCGTGCGCCAAAAGGTTTTGAGGTGGGTCTGAATCTCTGCTACTCGCTCTATGCAAAAGAGGCGCTCAGCAAACACTCTCTTCAGCTCACCCCAAATGCCGCGATCGCCCTTGCACCTGCAAGCTCGCCTGTAGGCAGCCTCTATGCGCGTCTCTTTTTCTACTACGCGAACCACTTCAAATCATCGACGCTCATAGACAACTCATACAGCTCTTTCGAGGTGGAGCTCAATCAACAAAAAGGGCGTTTTACGAACAGATTCGCCGTATGGTACGGCAAACAGCTCTATGTGATCAAAGACGACATCTTTACCTTTTACAACCAAGCCGAGGTACATAACGGCGGCTACCTGCTCTCTAGCAGATATGCGCCGAGCGACTCGAGCGGCATAAAACTCTCTTGGATCTACGAGGATCTTAACGAGGTGGGAAGAAACGCCACACACTCTCAAACGATTCTTCTCTCTTATGATCTGCATTTTTAGTTTTAGGGAAAAATTTTAACATCACCAAAGCCCTATGAAGTTATAATACCCGTTTCAATTTATGCGAAGGTTTATTTATGCGCGGTTATAAGATTTTTGGCGGTAGTTCAAGTATGGATTTTGCAAAAGAGGTTTGTAATATCCTAGATGTCCCACTCTCTAAGGCAGATGTCAAACGCTTTAGCGACGGCGAAATTTCAGTACAGATCTCAGAGAGTGTGCGCGGCCGCGACGTCTTTATCATCCAATCTACGGGAGCACCCTCAAACGACAACATCATGGAGCTTCTTATCATGACGGACGCTCTGCGCCGCAGCTCTGCAAGCAGCATCACGGCGGTCGTACCGTACTACGGCTACGCTCGCCAAGATCGTAAAGCGGCACCAAGAGTACCGATCACGGCAAAACTTGTAGCGGATATGTACGAGACGGCGGGGATCGATCGTGTCGTAACTATCGATCTTCATGCAGG
>JACXUD010000207.1 GCA_014764025.1 Campylobacterota bacterium
TGCGGAGAGTGCGGTCTGGTCGATGAGCTAAGGACTTATATCTTTAAACGTTTTGCGGCGCGTGACGACGTATTGGCTCACATGGCAAAAGCGGTGCTCAATTTTGATACGCCTCTTTCGCTCTTTAGCGGGTTTGTGTTGCAAAAATCGCATAACAACAAACTTGACCTTAAAAAGGGCGGAATATTCGCGATTGTTCACGGTGTGAGGGTGCTTGCGCTCAAACATGGCATTATGCAGACCAATACGATCGAACGTATCAAAGAGCTCAACAATCACGGCGTGATTGATAAAAATTTCGCCAAAGAGCTTATAGAGAGCTTTGATACCCTCTCGACGATCCGTCTCAAAGCGATGCTAGAGAGCAAAGATCTCAGCGAAGTCAACTATATCAATCCGAATAGTCTAGAGAAGATTCAAAGGGATCTTCTCAAGGATAGTTTTAAAATCGTTAACAAATTCAAAAAGTTCATGAGCTTTCATTTTCACTTAGAGATGGTGCTTTGATGCTTCAAGAGTTAGTGCACGGCTTTAGAAACTATCTGAACTTCAAAAGACTCAAAAATAGGGATTATGAGTTTTTATTCAATCTATGCAGCGAAGATGAGTATATCGTATTCGATACCGAAACAACGGGGCTCAATCCAAAAAAAGACGAGATACTCTCGATTGGAGCCGTCAAGATAAAAGAGAACAAGATTCTGTCGTCTCAAACTTTTGAGGTCTATCTCAAGCCATCGGGCAAGATAGATGCCAAAAGCATCGAGATACACCGTATTCGCCCGTGCGATCTCGAAGATGCCGAAGAGCCGCAAAAAGCGATAGAAGATTTTTTGAATTTTATTGGATGCAGAACTTTAGTTGGATACTATTTGGAGTTCGATGTCGCAATGATCAACCGTTATATCAAACCGATGTTGGGTATAACGCTTCCAAATAGAGTGATAGAGGTTTCTGAAATCTATTTTGAAAAAACGATTGAGTTTATCCCTCAAGGAAATATTGATTTGCGCTTTGATACAATCCTCGCCAATTGCAAAATACCCAATATGGGTGCGCATAATGCAGTTAATGATGCGATTATGACTGCAATGATATTTTTAAAACTAAAAAACGGCTACAAGCCAAAAAGAATTTAACTTAAACAAGGAGAAGATATGTCAGTAGAGACAAAACCAGTTTTTAAACCAAACCGTGAATTCAGCAAAAATGCTAGAATCAAAAATATGTGTGAATACCAAGATTTGCAAGATTGGGCAACTGAGGATTATGAGGGGTACTGGGGGCACTTTGCAAAAGAGAAGCTTACGTGGATGAAGCCGTTTACGAATGTAATGGACAACCAAAACTTCCCGTTTGTAAACTGGTTCGAGGGCGGTAAACTCAATGTTGCCGTTCAGTGTATCGACCGTCATCTTGAATCTCGCAAGAACAAGGCTGCGATTATTTTCGAGGGCGATAGAGGCGACAAGAAGATCATTACATACCTTGAGCTTTACTACAACGTAAACCAGTTTGCAAATCTTCTTAAAAATGATTTCGGCGTTAAAAAGGGTGACCGTGTCGTTATCTATATGCCGATGATCCCTGAAGCTGCTTACGCGATGCTTGCATGTGCTAGAATCGGTGCTATCCACTCGGTGGTATTTGGCGGTTTCTCTGCAGAGGCTCTTAAAGATCGTATCGAAGATGCAGAGGCAAAAGTGGTCATCACGGCTGACGGTGCATTTAGAAAAGATAAACCGTATATGCTTAAACCTGTTGTAGATGAGGCGCTCAAAGGCAACACGCCGGTGCAAAAAGTTTTGGTTGTCGAGCGTAACGGCGAAGATGTTACATGGGTTGCAGGTCGTGACTACTCATACAACGAACTCATCAAAAACCAAAAAGTGACATGTGAAGCCGAAGAGATGGACGCAGAAGATCCGCTGTTCCTGCTTTACACTTCAGGTTCAACGGGTAAACCAAAGGGTGTACAACACAACTCGGCTGGTTATATCCTCTGGGCTCAGATGACTATGGAGTGGGTATTTGACGTCAAAGAGAACGACACATACTGGTGTACGGCGGACGTAGGCTGGATTACGGGTCACACATATATCGTTTACGGTCCGCTTGCGATGGGTGCTACTACCGTTATGTTTGAGGGTGTGCCTACATATCCGGATGCCGGACGTCCATGGAAAATGGTCGAAGAGTATAAGATCAATCAATTCTATACCGCACCTACGGCTATCCGTGTTCTACACAAAACAGGCGAAAACGAGCCTGCAAAATATGACCTCTCTAGTCTTAAGGTGCTTGGAACGGTCGGTGAGCCTATCGATCCGCCGGCATGGAAATGGTACTATGAAGCGGTCGGCGGAAGCAAATGTGCTATCGTGGATACTTACTGGCAAACTGAAACGGGCGGACATATCGTCTCTCCGCTTCCTGGTGCAACGCCTATCAAACCTGCTTGTGCGACACTGCCGTTGCCGGGTATCATGGGTGAGATTTTAGATCCTGAAACAGGCAGAAAAGTGGGTGCAGGCGAGAGCGGTTATATGTGTGTTACACGTCCGTGGCCTTCAATGATTCGCGGTGTATGGGGCGATAAAGATAGATTTGTTAAGTCATACTTCGGCGATGTCAAAAAAGATGGCAAACCGGTTTACTTCACGGGTGACGGTGCAAACTATGACGCTGATGGGTATATCACTATTACGGGTCGTACGGACGACGTTATCAACGTTTCGGGTCACCGTATGGGAACAGCAGAGGTCGAAGCGGCTATCAAAAAACACCCTAACGTTGCAGAGGTTGCCGTTGTAGGTAAACCGCACGAGATCAAAGGCGAGGGGATCTTCGCGTATGTCGTTCTCAAAGCTGATGATGGTATTGCAGATGAGCTTGAAGAGATGAAAGCGATCAACAAAGTGATTCAAAAAGAGATCGGTAATATCGCTCTATGTGACGATATTCTTTTTGCTCCGGGACTTCCGAAAACACGTTCTGGAAAAATCATGAGACGTATCCTTCGTGCTATTGCCAAAGGCGAAGCGATCACTCAAGATATCTCTACGCTTGAAGATCCAAGCGTTGTTGCCAAAATCGAAGCGATGGCAAAAAAATAGTTTCGCTTTAAAATAAAGATTCAAAGCAAGCGGGGCATTACTGCCTCGCA
>JACXUD010000208.1 GCA_014764025.1 Campylobacterota bacterium
GTCGTTTCTCATCTGATGAAGCTCGCTTCCGTCCACCTCCGGGTCATACTCCATAACCTCGGGAACATAGTCCTTAAAGAGCTCTTTGGCGCTTAGTTTCGTATCGTTTGACATAGCAAAACCTCTTCAATTTATTTAATTTGTTCTCATTTTAGTTAAAAATGATAAAATTCGCTTTAAAAATTGCTCTTAAAATGGAAAATCTATGAATTATGACATCATCGTTATCGGTGGCGGACATGCCGGTGTAGAGGCCTCTTTGGCTTCTGCACGCATGGGAAATAAAACCCTCTTGATCTCTATGCTCGCAGAGAACGTGGGTGCTACGAGTTGTAACCCGGCCATCGGCGGCTTGGCAAAAGGTCACTTGGTGCGTGAGATAGACGCACTGGGTGGAGAGATGGGGCTTATCACCGATGAAGCCGGTATTCAATTTCGCATCCTTAACCACACAAAAGGGCCTGCGGTCCGCGGAAGCCGTGCGCAGATAGATATGGACCGTTACCGTGTCGTGGCGCGCAATACGATCCTTACGACTCCAAACCTTGACCTTGTGCAGGAGATGGCGGAGTCGCTTATCATCGAAGATGGCAAAGCGGTGGGTGCTAGAACGAATCTGCTCAATGAGTACAGAGCCAAAAAGGTGATTATCACTAGCGGTACTTTTTTGCGCGGCATCATCCATGTAGGCGAGATCAAGCAAGAGGGCGGACGTTTTGGCGAACAGAGCTCAAAGGGTCTGAGCGAATCGCTTGCATCATGCGGGCTGGAGATGGGGCGCCTCAAAACCGGAACATGTCCAAGAATTGATAGCTCCAGCATCGATTTTAGCGTGATGGAGGTTCAACAGGGCGATGAGGTGCCTAATCCGTTTAGTTTTAGAACACCGCGCGAAGAGTTTGCGAAGAGCAAAAAGCAGATCCCGTGCTACATCGCCTACACGAACGAAGAGACGCACAACATCATCGAAGGCAACTTCTACCGCGCACCGCTTTTTACCGGGCAGATAGAGGGAATAGGCCCAAGATACTGTCCAAGCATTGAAGATAAGATCAACCGCTTCCGCGACAAGGAGCGCCACCACCTCTTTATAGAGCCGCAGACCTTTGAAAATACCGAGTGCTACATCAACGGTATGAGCACATCGCTTCCGCCTGACGTGCAGCAGAAGATGATCCACTCCGTTCACGGGTTAGAAAACGCCAAGATCGTGCGCTACGGCTACGCTATCGAGTATGACTATGTCGATCCGCGCGAACTCAAACACTCGCTTGAGACTAAAAAAATAAGCGGGCTCTATTTGGCGGGTCAGATCAACGGTACGACGGGGTATGAAGAGGCGGCTGCACAGGGGCTTATGGCGGGTATCAACGCATCTTTGAGTATTCAAGGCAAAGAGCCGCTTATCCTTCGCCGTGACGAAGCCTACATAGGTGTGTTGATCGACGATCTCGTTACCAAAGGGACAAAAGAGCCTTATAGAATGTTCACTTCACGCGCCGAGTACAGACTGCTGCTTCGCGAAGAGTCGGCTGATACGCGTCTGAGCCGCTATGGGTATGAGATCGGTCTTTTAGATGATGCAACATATCAAAAGGTTCAACAAAAAGCAAAAGAGATCGCAGAGGGTGCGGCACTGCTTAAAGAGAAGCGTTTTACGCCGAACAAAGAGATGAATCAACTTTTAGAGTCTATGAACGAAGAGCCTATAAAAGATATAATCACTGCAGAGCAGTTGGTCGCGCGCAAGAGTTTTGATGTAGAGAAGATGCTCAAAATAGCTCCTGAACTAGCCCACCTTGACCCCTATATCCAAGAGGAGATCCTTGTAGAGGGAAAATATGCACGCTATATCGAGAAGCAGAGCGAAGAGATCGAGAAGATGAAGAAGTACCTCTTGGTGGAGATACCGCAGAACTTCGACTTTAAAAAAGTGAGCGGTCTTTCAAAAGAGATCGTTGACAAGTTAGAGAAGTTCAACCCGCCCACACTTCAAGCAGCACTTCAGATCAGCGGCATTACGCCTGCCGCGATCGAGATCCTGCACATCTACATCAAAATAGCCAAGCGCTAAATTTTGGCATGTGAATTCACATGCCAAACTCCTAAAGGAAGTTACATGAGAGTTTTTTATTACGTTCAAACAGGACATCGTATCGGGCTAGATAGACTCAGACGTGCGTTGCCGATAGTAAGAGCTTTGCAAAAAGAGATAGATATCACACTTCTTTGTTCGGATTTTCGTATCGCCAGCGAAGTCAGAAAAATGGGAATCGATAAAAGTGTCGGCATCGATGTCGCACGCAATATCGCCAATATTGCCCAGCGCGGCGATAAGATCATCTTTGATTCGGATGAAGCAGGAGAAGCGATGCTTGATGACATGCGCTCTTTTTTTTCGACTTTCATACGAATGAGCTACTCGCCAAACGATGTTAAAGCAGAGAATGAGTATATGATATCTCCGTATCTAAAGGGTGAGGGTATCTGCAACGCCATAGCTATCGATGATCTCTTTTTCGATTCACATGCCAAAACTATCGAGAAGAGCTTTTTTTTCGGTGATGACGACTATGAAAAAGAGTTAGAATCGAATCTCAATTTCATCGAACCTAAAGACTTTCATCTCATAAGCGGTTTCTATTTTTTCTTGGATTATGAGGATCAACTCAAAGCAAAATTCGCTTCAAGCAGCGATTTTGAAGAGTATGAAGAGACGATAAGAGATTCAAAAGTTTTGGTTACCTCTTCAATGCAAGCGGTTTTAGAGTCGCTAGCAAGCGGGGGCAAGCCGATCTACTTTCAAAGAGATGGCTACACAAGGGATTTTGCGGATTTTTTCAAATCTTGTGATATCCCTGTGATAAACGGCTACAATGCAGACGAATTAACTCGAACTTTAGACAATATCGATCATATTCAATACAAAAAATTAGACAAAAGTACCCATAAAATCGTTGATTTTATAAAACAAACCTTAAATTTATAAATAATTAAAACTAATTTGGTATATAATTAAGCTTTAAATTTCATCATAAAGCGAGCCACTATGATAAACGAAAGCCGTAGAGGTTTTATGGGTAAAGCATTTGGTGCTGTTGCCGGTATCGGTGCTGTTGCTTCTTTGGTTGCAATGAAGAAGACTTGGGATCCACTTCCAAG
>JACXUD010000209.1 GCA_014764025.1 Campylobacterota bacterium
AAATCGATCTCACCCATCAGTTTCGAATAGGCATCCTCGGCAAAGGCCTGTGCGTAGCCCGTATCGGTCTCATGCACTATGACGCTGTGAAGCTTTACCTCTTTTTCGCCGTTGCATGTCGATGTAAGCTCTAAGAGCTTTGCGATGAGCACAAATATGACTCTTGAGAACTGCTCGGCAGAGGGTGAGACGGGCAAGACGACATAGCGCTCCGAATGGCGCTTCATATCCTCTATATACTCTTTGCTATCGCCGCTCCAGATGGTTATTGCGTGATCAAAACTATCGATGATCTCTTTCATGTTCTGCTTCATCAGCCCAAAATCATAGACCATCTGCCCGTTATCCAAGAAGTTGGAGCTAAAGAGCAGTTCCACTTTGTAGGAGTGTCCGTGAAGTGAGCGTTTACACTTGATGCTTGAGCACCCGCGAACGATATGGGCATTCTCAAATTTAAATAGTTTACGTATTATCATCTAAACCCCTTTGTTCTGATCCCATATCCGTATATGGAGCCTATCGCTGAATATGTAGCCTTTTGTCTTGCAAAACTCGATCAGCGGCTCCGTATTGCGCTCAATCTCGGCTTTACTGCCGCCAAGAGGCATGCAATAGACCTGCGTATTGGGAGCAAAGGCACACACCTCGTCTATCTCCTCTTCGAGTCCCATATCGATCGAATCGGCATCGATACTGAACTTAAAAAAACTCTCTTTGGCATGTGAAACGATCGAGTGGATCACATCGCCGCGCAGCCGTTTTGAGAGAGGCTCACCGGAATTTGAGAGCTTTACGGAGAGGGCATAGACCGACTCTTTATATATCGGGTATTTTAAAAAGTCAACTCTTATTGAACCGTTCGTCTCAAAGGTGACTCTATGGCCTCGCTCATAAAGCGTTTCTAAAAACTCCACAAAGAGCGGTTCGTTTGCA
This sequence comes from Campylobacterota bacterium, assembly GCA_014764025.1. Taxonomy (GTDB): domain Bacteria; phylum Campylobacterota; class Campylobacteria; order Campylobacterales; family Sulfurimonadaceae; genus JACXUD01. The sequence goes on from JACXUD010000209.1 coordinate 934, forward strand.
TAGATAAGCGGCTCACCGCCTGTCAAGACGACATCGACGCCGCTAGGCAGTTCGTACTGCTCTAAAACTCCCAAAAGCTCCTCTATGTGCGTTATGGCTATCCAGTTTTGCACAAAGTGCTCACGGTTGACCGCATAGACCGTATCGCACCCAACTACGCTAGTACCGTCAGGCGCTCTCTCGATACAGCCAAACCCCTCGCATCGCATATTACAGCCGCCAAAGCGAAAAAAGAGCGACGGCTTACCCACATAGCGCCCTTCGCCTTGGATAGAGTAAAAGTGCTCAACAAGGTAGATCATTTTTACTCCAAAGCATCCCAGATGCGCGAGCTTGACGCTGAGTCAAACTTAGCGTTAGCGTAGCTTTTTGGACGCGTTCAAAAAGCGTGATAATAGAGGCAAAAAAGTGTTCAAAAAGGTAGATCATCAGCCGCCCGTCTCATAAAATGCACGCTTTGAAACCTCTGCATCCTCACCGCCCCAGCGGTTCTTTTCAGGTTTTGTGCGCACCACCTCTTTAAGCACGAGTGCCGCACCTTTGATATCACGTCGTTTGATGGCCTCTGCGATGCTCATAGCCTCATCAAAATACAAGCACGGTATCAGATAACCCTCTGCCGTCAAGCGGATACGGTTGCATTTTTGGCAAAAATCGTCTTCATAAGGCTCGATAATACCGAATTTATAGCCGTCTTCCATCGTGTAGTAGTGAGACGGCGAGTGTCCGTCAAAGCCATCGTCGCTGAATCGATAGTGTTTGGCCAATAAAGATAGCAGCTCTTTTGATTTAAGCCCCTTGATCTCTTTTTTGGCATGTGAATTTTCCATATACTCAATAAAGCGAATAGTCATTCCGCGCTCTTTAGAGTACTCTAAAACATCCACGATCTCTTGGGAGTTTATCCCCTTCATGGGCACCATATTTATCTTGACCTTCAGCCCGACCCTAAGAGCCTCTTCAACCCCCGCCAAGACATTCTCAAGTACATCTTTGCCCGCAATCTCTTGTGCCACATCACGTTTGAGCGTATCGATGCTCACATTGATGCGGCTTAAACCTGCATCTTTGAGTCTTTGCGCCACACCTTTAAGCAGATAGCCGTTGGTTGTCATGGCTAGATCAATCGTAGGTTTGTACTCATAGATCATCTTGATGAATTTATCCAAGTCTTCGCGTAAAAGGGGTTCTCCTCCTGTTATACGGATCTTTTTTACACCCTCGTCAATCGCTATTTTAATGAATTCGAATAGCTCTTCAAAAGAGAGCAGATTCTCTTTTGGCACCCATGAAAACGGTTTTTCGGGCATACAGTATTGACATCGAAAATTGCAGCGCTCCGTTACGGAGACACGCAGATAATCAACGACACGGTTATAGCTGTCAATAAGCATCGATTTTCCTGTAGTTTAGTGGGTGTATTATAGCCTTTAGAGTTAAAAATTAGTTTGATATAAGTCAGAGCAGAGGGAATTTAAGTATTGATCTTCACATGCCGCGGCATGTGAAACTATTTAGAGAGAACTTTCGCCTTCAGTGTAGCAAACTCATCCTCGGTAATGATTCCCTTCTCTTTCATTTCAAAGAGTCTTTGGATCTCATCACTGTCAGAGCGAGTCTCTTTTTTTGTGTTATTCTCCTCTTTTGAATCCTCAAATGATGGGAAATATTCCGATTTTTTCGCTTCAGTGTAGTAGTAGGTCGATGTGATCTCTCTACCTGCAATATCAGCACTTTGGAGCATCATATCAAATGCACCCGTATCGGCACTCGATTCACATGCTATAAAGTAGCTTCTACCGGCTTGTGCGTCAAGAGTGAGCGTGTGCTGATTGATGATATCGCGATATACACGAACGTTGACTTTGCCTGCGTCGACGCTAAAAGGCATATATCCATCACCCATAAGCGAATCTTTGACTAATTTGTCATTTATATAAAGGCGATACGCACTGCTCATATCAAAACCGTTGAACTTGCGATAGACGTAAAGCGTGGCTTTGTCGTTAGAAACCTTTGCTTCGATAAAAGGGGTTTTTGTCGCACATCCCAAGCCAAGTAGCATAACAGAACCTAAAATCAAAAGAGAGAGTAGTTTTTTCATTATAACTCCAAAAATAAGTTATAGGGCACCTCTAAAAACTCTACGCGGCTTTAGCTTTAGGAGATTTTTGCTTAAGTCAAGGCGACGCGAAGAGCCATAGCTAAAGCTACGGCGATGA
>JACXUD010000210.1 GCA_014764025.1 Campylobacterota bacterium
ACGCGAAGCGCTTTAATACGGTTTTTCTTTGGATTTTTCGCGATGTTCGTGAAAATCTCATTGTCACAACGCTCGAAGATATCGATCACATCGACCATCTTCAGGCCGTAGCGAAGGTCGGGTTTGTCCGAGCCGTACCACTCCATCGCGTCGTTATATTTGATGCGGTTAAATGGAGGTTTTACCTCGATGCCGCACGCGCCGAACATTGCAACAAGCAGATCCTCGCACACTTTCATTACATCCTCTTGGTCACAAAAGCTCATCTCGACGTCTATTTGCGTAAATTCAGGCTGACGGTCGGCTCTTAGGTCCTCGTCACGGAAACATTTGGCGATTTGGAAATATCTATCGAATCCCCCCACCATCAAAAGCTGTTTGAAGAGCTGCGGAGATTGTGGAAGTGCATAGAACTCGCCGCCGTGAACGCGTGAAGGTACGAGGTAGTCACGAGCCCCTTCAGGTGTAGATTTTGTAAGAATAGGTGTCTCGACCTCCAAGAAACCGTTGGCGTCAAGGATGTTGCGCGCCGCAATGGCCGCTTTAGAGCGAAGACGGAAAGCCTCATACATCGACGGGTCGCGAAGTTCGAGATAACGATACTTCAAGCGAACCTCTTCGCCGACGTTTTTATCACCGATCACAAACGGTACCGGAGCACTTTTGTTTTCGATTACAAGCTCTTTTACGACGATCTCGATTGCACCCGTTTTAAGTCTTGGATTTACAAGACCTTCGCCTCTGTGGCGAACGACGCCTTTAGCGATAAGTACGAACTCATCGCGAACGCCATCGGCTACTTTATGCGCCTCTACATTGTCCGTCGGGTCGCAAACAAGCTGTACGATCCCGCTTTTGTCTCTTAAATCTATAAATATGATTCCGCCGTGGTCGCGGTAACTGTTCGCCCAACCGTTAAGGGTTACCTCTTGACCTATATGTGCTTCACTTAAGTCTGTGCAGTAATGAGTTCTCAAAACATTCAGTCCTATAAAAAAATTTGGGCGATTATAGCCAACTTTGGCTTATATAAATATGATGATACCCACCCAAGGGGCGAGTGCTCTTTTTTTAATCACTTTGGTGACAATTTTGTAACAAAGCTGGAATACAATTTTTCTTATGTTTAAGATATTCGTGATCCTCTATTTTTTTATTGTTACGTTTGGCAGTGCCGATGAGAGCGTGATGCAAAAGCTCTCGCCCCAAGAGACGCTCAAAGTACTTGAGACCCTTAAAGACAAAGCAATCGTGTTCGGAGATGGCGAGAGTGAGATACATACCTTCATCGACCCCTATTGCGAACTCTCGCAGCGCTATCTCTCTTTTATATTCGCCCAGCAGGAGCGGATGTTCAAAAAGTACAAGTTCTACTTCTATCTCTATGAGCTTCCGGGGAAGAACTCTTCGCAGGTGATCGAGCAGATTCTCTCTTTAGAACTCAAAGATGTAGCACTCAAATCGGTGATGCTGCAGCATCAACAGCTCTGCGAAACGGGTGAGGGCGACTCGCAAGAGGCTATAAACTCCATCAATGCCGCAGCACAGACGATAGGAGTTTTTAAACGCCCCTATATTATCATCAACGGAAAGGTGAAATAATGTATAAAAAACTTCCGCTCTTCGGATATCTGCAGTGGGTGCAGAGTTACCGTCGTTATATCGTAGCGTTTTATCTCTTTTTAGCTCTCTTGGGTGCTTTGTACACCAAAGACGGCTTCGTTTACAGCGACGAGTCGCTCTGGCTGGGCGGCTCGCAGGAGTACTCCAAACTGCTGGCTCTGAAATATCCCAGCCATACGACGCATAAGCTCACGATCGAGCTTTCGGATGAGCTGCAACGTGAAGATATCGATAAGCTCAAAGCACTGCATAAAGAGCTTCTTCACATGCCGGGAGTCGTACGGCTTGATACGATCTTCGAACAAAGATCGCTCTATAAAAACGAGATCACGCAGTCTCAATCGCTTGTTGAGATAACCTCGCTTTTGGAACAAGAGAGCCAAAGCGTGCTTGAAGCTCTGCAAAACGATAGCAGAAAGTTCGCCAACTATCTGCATGGAAAGAGTATAGATCTCTTTATCATCGCCGATTCCGATTTTGAGTCTCCGAAGCTGATGACCGAATATAAATACAGCTACAATACGCAAAAGAGTTCGACGAGATTTAGAGACATTGCCCTCTTTGGCATACTCTTTTTTATTATCGCAGGCTCATTTACCGTTTCGTTTAAGAGTTTCTTGCCGACCGTGTTGGGTGCGATATTCATCTTGCTGACGACGCTCTACACCGTCGCGCTCTTTCAAGCTATCTCGCCTTTGGAAGTTACGCATATCTCGATCGTTCTGCTTGCCGTTACCGTCTCGGTGATGGACTTCATCTACCTCTACTACAAATGGCACGTCCTTCAGAGCAAAGCCTCTCCGCAGCTCCTTTTGTACCGCGTCTTCGTTCGCACTTTCATTCCGATCATGATGACCACGTTCATCTCGGTCGTGGGGATAGGCTCGCTCATCTTTGTAGATTCGCATATCCTCCAGGCGATGGGGCTCAATGTCGCACTCTCTTCATTTGTAGGTTTTGTGCTCAGTTTTACCTTTTTGCCTGCCGTTTTAACCTACTTTAAACCGAGCAACAGCGATATCGTCACGCGTGATAGCTCCAAATTCTTTGCACGTTTTGAAGCGCATTATAAGTCTCTGTGGCTCAACCTCTTTTTAATTATCAGCTTATTGGTGGCAGTCGTGACCATCTACTGCTACACGCAAAAGCCGCTTCGTTTTGAGAGTGAAAAGGCCTCTTCGGGCGTTATTCGTCTTGCGCTCACCCAAGAGGGGCTCAATACCGATACGCTTTTAGAGCTTCAAAGCACGCAGACGCTTCTAGAAGAGAGATTTTCACATGCCATAAGCGGATATGAGTCGGCCTATAGCGAGATTGAGCGCCTCTACGTCCAAGAGCACGGGGTCAAGCCAAACGATCTAGAGAAGATAGATATCGATGCCTACACTTTCATGTTCGACCTCTATAACGTCACCGACAAGATCATGACGAACGGCCATCTTACGCTTGCTCTGTATCTGCATGAGAATGTCCAAAAAGATGAGATACTCTCATTTATTCAAAACGAGAATAT
>JACXUD010000211.1 GCA_014764025.1 Campylobacterota bacterium
CTCGAACACCTGGTAACCCAGCGCACAAGGGAGCTAGAGGAGAATTTAGAGCGGCTCAAAGAGGCACAGACACAGCTGATAGAGTCAGAGAAGATGGCGAGTTTGGGGACACTTGTGGCGGGTGTGGCACACGAGATCAATACGCCGGTGGGGGTGGCACTTACAGGGGTGACATATCTGGAGGATGAACTCAAAAACCTCAAAAAGATCTATGAAGATGAGAGCATCAGCGAGGAAGATTTTTACGCATTCTTGGAGCACTCGAATCAGATAAACCAATCAATTCAGATAAATATACGCAGAGCGGCAGAGCTTGTAAAGAGTTTCAAACAAGTGGCAATAGACCAAAGCAGCGAAGAGCAAAGAGAGATAGATTTAAAAGCCTATGTGGAAGATATCATCTTAAGCCTCAAAGGCAGACTCAAACACACCAAACACACCATAAAGATAGATATAGCTCCAAACATCAAACTAAAAACCTATCCGGGGGTAATTTCGCAGATACTCACGAACCTGATAATGAACTCACTCATACACGGATTCAAAGGGGTAGAGTCAGGAGAGATAACCATAGCGGCATCACTTCAAAACAGCCGCCTCAGAGTTGTTTATAAAGATAACGGAGTAGGCATGAGCCAAGAGGTTCAAAAACATATCTATGAGCCTTTTTATACAACCAACAGAGAGAACGGCGGCAGCGGACTGGGGATGAATATTGTCTATAACCTTTGTGAGTTCGTTATAGAGGCAAATGTATAGGATTTTCACATGCCAGATGTTTCGGCATGTGAAAAGTAAAGTTAGAATTTAAAAGTTGCACCTGCAGTGATTACGTAAGCGTCTTTATTAGAGAGCTTCCCGTTGACGCCAAGCGGCGATGCCTGTGTCGTTGTTCTCTCATACCCTTTGTTGTAGAGCCCTGCAAGACCAAGCTCAACACCATCAGTCATCGCATAGCGCCCCCCAAGCGACATAGAGAGAGTATCTGTCTCAGGCGATGAGAAGCTCACGTATTGATCGGGTGCCGGGTTTTTGTTGTAGGCAACTGCCGCCATCACCGTGGCATGTGAATATTTTTGAGTTAAACCCAGACGATAAGAGTCGGAGTCTCTCCACTCTTTTTTTGACGGCTGTTCAAGCGGTGTCTGTTGGAGGTAAGGGTTTGAAAAGTCAAAGTTAGTGTTTTGAATAACCGACCAAAGGGTTCTATCAAATGTTACTTCGACCGTTGTGCCGCTCTCGAAAGTGTAAGCTGCGGCAAGGATCGCATTGGCAGGGATGGGAATGTTCAGTGCAACATTCGAGCTCTGAGCCGCCGTCGTTCCAAAGCCGACAAGTGCCGGCATGTTCACGTCTGCATCGCCGCTAAGCGTCATGTGCACTTCGCTTCTGTAAGTCGCAGAGAGGTTGAGTGCGGAAGATGGTTGATACGCCAATGCAAAGTTCATCCCCAGACCGTCTCCGTCACCCTTCATCTTTAGAGTATAGGCACTAGCACCCAGCCGGCTTCCGTCAAGCTCGACCTCCCCGCTCCCTTTTACATAGCGCACACCGATACCAAACGAGAGTTTGTCATTGACCTTGACGCCGATAGAGGGGTTGAGCTCGATAGTCTGAAGTGCGTACTTCTTTGATGTCGCATTGGCAGGCATATCATCCCATGCACGAGCAAGCCCGGCAGGCACGACAAGAGAGAGACCTAAACGGACATCCGAATCACGGCTGTTGGCAAGGTTGGCAGAGGCAAAGTGAAGAGCCGGGATCATCGAAGTGATCTTTTTTGAGTCGATATCGGTCGTACCGCTTGTAGATTGGTAATTGACCGGCGTAAGCCCTACATAGGTGAGTGAAACCTCCATCTGATTTGCTTCGGCCTTGTTCTTTGTCATATTCGCAGGGTTGAAGTATGCAGCATCGGCGCCGTTTGCATTGGCTACGTTTGCCGTTGAGAGTGCGACTGAGTTTATCGAGTTGTTCGGTATCTGATAGCCTGCGCCAAAGAGCGTCGTTGCAAGGGCAAGAGAGAGTAGAGAGGTTTTTTTCATCACAAGGCTCCTAAAAGGTAGTTCCCAATATGATACGCGCTAAATGATGAAAAAGGTTTGAGAGAGGGTTAGAATGAGTAAAACTCTCTTTAAAGTGTTACGAATTTTGACAGTGTGAACAAAAACCGGATAAAACAAGCTCGCTTTTTTCGATTTTAAAAGTCGTCTTTAGTGGATGCTGTTTGAAATAGGGTGCCAAATCAACCGCGATATCCTCTATCAAACCGCAACTATTGCAGACTAAGTGCGAGTGCGACTCTTTTGTGAGCTCATAGACCGATTTGGCATGAGGGATTTTGACCTCTTGGATAAAAGAGTTCTCGATCATAATGTGAATATTTTTATAGATAGTGGCCAAAGAGAGCGAATCGAACTTTCGGATAAGCTCCTCATAGAGCGCATCGATGCTCATATGCCCGTTTTGGTAAAGTGCGGCACTGATCGCTAGGCGCTGAGGCGTAGCTTTGAGATTGTGTTCTCGTAAACTATGTATAAAGTCTTGCATCATGGAATTTTACAACGACAACCTTAACAAGAAAAAATTATCATCTTTGTTTAAATCTGCTCTAAGCACCACGTTATAAGGTGCCCTAAAGTTTATGGATTTCTCTCTTTGCGTCGAAGAGTATTCACATGCCAAACCGCATCCCGAGCCATATCTTGCCGGTTTGCGAAGATTCGGCGGAGTCGCTCACGAGGCACTTGTCATCGAGGATTCACAGCGCGGACTCACCTCGGCCGTTGCGGCGGGGATAGAGTGTGCGGTCGTTCATAACGATTTTACCGCCACACAGGACTATAGCGCGGCTACGCACCGTATCAAAACCCTTCAAGAGCTGAGAAGTGTTTTGTGATCATGTGCCAGATTCTTCGTTTCACTCAGAATGACGAGCAACCGTCATCCTGAGCAGCGCGAAGGATCTAAAATACCCGTCAAAGCAATAAATACCACTATTTTTGCTAAAATATTTCGCTGAACTTATAAAATAAAGAAGTGTAGAGGAGAAATATGCCAACAATCAGTATGTTTTACGGAATTGTAGTAATGCTGCATTACTATGACAATAAACAGCACAACACACCTCATATACATGTTTGATATCAAGATACAAAGGCCATTTTTTCAATTCATGAATGTGAAATGATGGAAGGGAATTTACCGAAGAAGCAACAAAAACTCGTATCGGCATGGATGGAGATACATAAAGATGAGTTAATAGCAGATTGGGAATTAGCAATTGTTGGTGAACAGCCATATAGAATTGAACCTCTAAAATAAAAGAGGAATATGATGCTCATTGATGTCGTAGATGTAAAAGTTCAGAGTGATTTTACTCTTTTACTGAAATTTGAAAATGGAGAAATGAGAGAGTTTGATTGCAAAACGCTTTTTGATAAAAAGCCGTATCACAGATTGAAAGAAAAAGAATTTTTTCAAAAAGCAAAAAATGTTTTTGGGACTGTTATGTGGTCTGATGAAATAGATATATCTCCAGAAACTTTATATTTTGAATCGAGAATAATAAAGTAGTAAGAGTCGTTTACTGTTTAGAGGTGCCCTTTAGTTTAACTTAGGTTCTTTGTTTCATGCAGAATACGGAGTGTGCAATAGATTCTTCGCTACGTTCAGAATGAGGGCATATAAGATTCTT
>JACXUD010000036.1 GCA_014764025.1 Campylobacterota bacterium
GTATGTTGCTCCGGCGAGAGCACATGTTTTGTATCGCGGATAAAATAGATCTGGTTACTCAAAAGAGCAGCTCCTCTTGGCTTTTACTCTTCTCTTCGATTCTCGGCGGCTTGGAAACGTCACTAAAATACTCCGTGACACCGCCTATATTTGCCTCTATGACCTCATCGGGCTTCTCGAATTTGCGCTGAACCTGCGGATAGAGCCTCAGCACCTCTTCGTAGTAGCGTGCAAATGCGGGTGCGGCGATCTTGCCTCCCGTCTCTTTTTGAAACATAGGGGTGTTGTCGTCGTTGCCGAACCATACTATCGTCTCGATGGTCGGCGAGTAGCCCGCAAACCATCCATCGACGTTGTTGTTGGTCGTCCCCGTTTTGCCTGCGAGCTCTATGCCTTTGACACGCGCTTTTCTGCCCGTTCCTTTTTGAACGACGTCGCGCAGGATGGTCGTCATGATAAAGGCCTGTGATGGCTCGGTGATAAAGCGTTTGCGGTCAAAACGCTTATAGAGCGTGTTGCCCTTTCTCTCGATCTTCTCGATAAGCTGCGGCTCGATCTGAATACCCCCGTTGGCAAAAGAGGTGTAGTATTTTGCAAGCTCCAAAGGCGAGAGCGAGATGGTCCCAAGCGAGATCGACATATCGTGCGGGAGACTTTTGATCCCGAACTTCTTGAACTCTTTTAAGAGCTGTGTCAGACCGATCTCATTGACAAGATTGATGGTTGCTAGGTTGCGCGAATGGGTGAGCGATTCGCGCAGAGATATGAGCCCTTTATAGTTTGCCTCGTAGTTTTTTGGCTGCCACTTAAGCTCCTCGCCGTTCTTTTCGTACTTATAGGTTCTGGCGATATCTATAAGCTGGCTCGCCCCCGAGTAGCCAAGATCGATCGCCACTTGATAGATAAAGGGCTTAAAGGCACTTCCGGGCTGGCGTTTTCCCTGCGTTGCACGGTTGTATGAGCTCTTTTCGTAGTCCACGCTTCCAACAAGCGCTAGTATATCGCCGCTATGTGGGTTGATGCTCACCATAGCACCGTTGAGCTGTGAAGTGTTCACATCGGTCGTGTTGTTGCCGCTCTCCTCTTCATCCTCCTCCTCTTCGGTTACCGGATGGTTGTCGCGATACTTCGCAATACGCGCAAGCGAGTCGTCATAGGCGCTTTTGAGCGCATCTTGCGCGGCGAACTGCAGCTTGAGATCGATCGTCGTATAGACCTCGTAACCGCCTCTTTTAATATCCTCTATCCCCGCCTCTTTTGCTTGGCGTATCACCTCATCCACAACAAACGGCGCCCTGTTTTGCGTCAGCGTATCGTCATAGACGGTCGGCTCCTCTTTGATCGCCTTGTCGTAGCTCTCTTGATCTATCCAGCCTAGCTCATACATACGTGCCACGACGCGGTTGGCCCTGCCCATCGATATTTCGTAATTCTTTGTCGGTGCATAGGTGCTCGGCGCTTTTGGAAGCCCTACGAGGATCGCTATCTCTTTGAGGCTGAGCTCTTTTAACTCTTTATGAAAGTAGCCGTCCGCCGCAGTTTTGATACCGTAGTATCCGTGCCCGAAATAGATCTCGTTCAAGTATCGCTCAAGTATCTGCTCTTTGGTGAGCACCGTCTCGATTTTGAGCGAATAGATCAGCTCTTTTATCTTTCTGGATATCTTCTTCTCGCGCGTCAAAAGAACGTTCTTGACAAGCTGCTGCGTGATGGTGCTTGCCCCCTCCACCATCTTTCTTGCCTGGATATCTTTGACGATCGCACGAAATATCGCATCGAAATTGACGCCGCTGTGTTCAAAGAAGATAGTATCCTCGATCGCCAAAAGCGCTTCGATGGCACGCGGGGGGATCTCCTCAAAAGGGGCATAGTAGCGATGGTTCTCCTCAAAGAGGTTTGCTATCTTCTCGCCGTTTTTATCGTAAATCCTCGTTGTTGTGGATGGTTTATACTCTACTAGCGGAGTAATATCATACTCATACGATGTTAAGAAGTAGCCCACAACCGCAAAGGGAAGCAGCAGTAGCAACAATGCGGCGATAAAGAGAGATTTTTTTATCATTGACGAAAATTCCTATTTTTAAAATTTGATTCAATAAGCGTTTGGGTGTATCGGCTCTGAGGGCTACGCAAAATCTCCTCGGTTATGCCGCTCTCGACGACGGTGCCGTTTTTTATCACGACGATATTATGACATATCACGGCCGCCGAGTTGATGTCGTGCGTCACGAAAAGCATCGCAAAGCCAAGCTCTTGATGGAGTTTTAAAAGAAGCTGCAGTATCCGCTCGCGCGTCTTTGGATCAAGCGCCGTGGTAGGCTCGTCAAGTAGCAAGAGCTTCGGCTCGCTCTCAAGCGCCATCGCGATGACGATGCGCTGCAGCTGCCCTCCCGAGAGCTCCGGCGGATAGCGCTCAAGCAGTTCAAACGGTAGATCAAGCATCCCAAAGAGCTCTTGCACACGCTCAGAAGAGACAAAGAACTGATCTTTAATCTTGGTGAGCGGCGAGAGCGCCGTAAAGGGGTTTTGAGGTACTAACGCGACGCTCTTGCCCGCTCTTAGCTCAAAATCCGCCTCGATCTCTATTTCACATGCCAAAGAGCTAGGCAGCATCCCAAGAAGCGCTTTGAGTGTCAAGCTCTTGCCGCTGCCGCTTTGGCCCACCAGCGCAACGCTCCCCTCGATGCCAAAGGCGATATCGACAAGCACTCTCTCTTGGCTCTTTATAAGCACTCTCTTAAGCTTCATATCTTTTGCTTTGCTCATTGATAAGCCTACATGCTCTTCGCAGCTCCTCGATAGAGGGCTCAAGCCGTGCTATAAGCCTGATGATCGCGCTTGGCACGGTCGGTTCGCGGATCGCTCCCACCGAAAAGCCCTCGGCCGCAAGCGCTTCTTTTATCTGCATGACCGCTCTGTTATCGCCTATGTGTATCGGAAAGATCAGCGAGTCGCTCTTGATACCGAGCTCCTCCTCTACCGCCTTGCGGCGAAGTGCGATCTGCTCCTTGATCGACTCTTTGTGCTCGCTCATATAGATAAGCGCCTCATGCGCCAAGGCGGTGTCGTAGAGCGAGAGCGAAGTGGCATAAATAAGCGGTTTGGCACGATTTAAAAGGTACTCGATTATATGGCTCGTGGCCAGAATATAGGCGCCGAAGCTTCCGTACGCCTTGCCTAGCGTACCCATCTTGATGAAGTTTGGCTCTATCGCAATGCCGTAGTGATCATAGACGCCGCAGAGATTTGCGCCTACCACTCCGCTGCTGTGCGCCTCATCGACGATGAGCAGCGCGTCATATTCACATGCCAAATCAAAGACCTCGCGAGGCACCATATCACCGTCCATAGAGTATATCCCCTCGACGGCTATGATCTTTCTTTTGGCATGTGAATTCTCAAGCATCTCTCGCAACTGCGCCATGTTGTTATGCTCAAAAAAGGTGACGTTCACACTCTCTATCTGTGTCGCGAGCACGCCTGAAGCGTGGTACTTCTCATCCATGAAAAGCATATCGCCCTTGCGCACAAGCGCCTCTATAAGAGCGATATTGGCATTAAAACCGCTCCCTACGACCACACCCTCTTCAAATCCGTTGAGCCTGCAGAGATGATCTTCAAACGCTTTGTGGATTGGATGATATCCGTTCACCAGCAGCGAAGCCTTGGTCGCATGAAGAGTGTTTTGATCGATCTTTTGGCATGTGAGTCTGTGCAGCATCTTATCGTGTGCTAGGCCCAGATAGTCGTTTGAGGAGAAGTCCGTAAGACGCTCTTCGTAGAGCTCGCGTTTTCGAAGCCTACCGGCACGTTCAAGTGCCCGCAGCTCTTTTTCGTAGTACATCAAGAGGATACTACCCGATTTCGGCCGCTGTTTTTAGCGCGATAGAGAAGCGTGTCAAGACGTCTATAGAGCATCTCGAGCTTCTCGTTTGGCAGCAGCATCGCAACACCGAAACTCATAGTGACATTGAGTATCTTATGATGCGACTCCACGATCTCTCTGAGTTTATGGGCCAGCTCTAGCGCCTGCTCTTGCCTTGTATGCGGCAGGATAATGACGAACTCCTCACCCCCTACACGACAGAAGATGTCGCTCTCTCGCAAAACGGATGCGATAAGGCGCGTGTACTCCACAAGCACCATGTCGCCTACGTCGTGGCCGTGCTTGTCGTTGATGAGCTTAAAGTGGTCGATATCGAACATGATGAAGCTCAAAGGGGTCTTATAGCGCTCTGCTCTGGCTATTTCGCCGTTGGCCTTTGTGGTGAAGTAGCGTCGATTCCCTATCCCGGTGAGATGATCCGTCGTGCTAAGCGACTCAAGCTCACGGCGGTAGCGCTCCTGCTCGGTTATGTCGGTGAATACGATGCCGTAGTGCCCCAGATCTTGCGAAACCAAAGAGGCGCTGATGCTAAAGTAGTACTCCTGCGTCCCTATGGCAAGCTTTACCTTATGTGATTTTGTTTGATTCTCTATAAGGTAATCGACCCATTTGACGCCGTTCATATCTTTTTTGAGATACCCATCCTCTTCAATAAAGAACTCGCATATACACTTATGTTTATCTTTAAACGCCTCAAGGCTCCTAAAGTCGGAGAAGTAACGGAAAAATGCCTTATTGACGCCAAGAATCGTCACCTTATCGTTGATGACCACCATATTGGTCGAGCTGTCAATGATATTTTTGTAGTAGAGCTTCTGTTTTCTATTGCTTACAAAGACCACTATGCCAAGAAGCACGAGCACTATAATGAACGCGGCAAAGCCGTATGTGAATGAGCGGAAGATGAAGAAATCCAGCTCGCCGACCGTGATCTCGTTTAAGAGTTTGAACATAATGAAGTAGGCGAGCGGCCTGCCTTCGTTATCGTCCAGCTGAAGCGTAGAGATGACATAGTTGTTCTCTATCTTGTAGCCGTCATTCATGTAGTTCTCTAAACCGTACTGTTTAAGATAGTTGAGCGATTCGTAGCGTGCATCGAGGTTTGCAACGTAGTAGTCGCCTAAAAAGATATTGGTGAAGGGGTATTTGAGTCTATAGGAGCGCTCTTTTGAGAGTACCACGACCGAATGGATATTCGATTCGGCAAGCTGCTTCGTTATAGAGTTAAAGTGGGAGATGACCTCGACGGCCCCCACGACCCTCTCGTTATAGACGACGGGGACCATCGCTTTGATGGAGAGATCGAAGTTGCCCGAGCTGATGGAGCAGCTGACTCTATTTTTCTCGATGACCTCGCGAAGATCGTCGCGAAGCGTGTAGAGATTGTCGCCGCGCTTATTGCTCCAGCTGCGATACAACGAAGTGAGCTCTTCATCCACGACCTGTATCCAGATATTTTTATAGAGCGTATTGTCCCGTACCAAGGCGATAAGCTGTGCAAAGTAGCCGTCCGTGATATGACGATCCGCGACATCTTTCACAAAGCTCTTGTCGTTCGCGATCGCCAACGCCATCGCCATCGTCGATTTTTGCTTGTTGAGTATCATCGACTCTGCACGCTGCTTCATCGAAAGCGCCTGAGCTTTGTATGTCTGAAGCTTCAGATCTTCGCTTGAAGACCCCAAATAGCCCAGGTACCAATACAGACCCAGTAAAGAGATAGCTGCCGCAGCAAAAGCAAGACTCAGCCGCCACTTTCTACTCATCGTTCCCCCTTTGCTTACTTATAGGCTTCATTGTATCTCTACTTTATTTATAAGAAGCTTTTTAAGACCTCGACGCTTAGCCCCATCGCCGTGCTCTCATAACCGCGCACCTCTTGGATATAGGGTTTGCAAAAACCCTCGACCATGCAGGCACCCGCTTTACCGCGCCACTCGCCGCTTGCAAGGTATCGTTCAAGATCATCCATATCAAAAGGTTTGAAGATGTAGTCGGTGGAAGATATATCCATGAGCTTCAAACGCGGCGTTTGGTAGATCATACAGGTGATGATGCTTGTGATATTGCCGCTTTGGGTCATCAATATATTGCGTGCATCATCCAAACATTTTGCTTTACGAAGAATCTGATTTTGAGAGGTGACGACCGTATCGGCCACCAAAAGAGGATAGTCGCTCAAACCAAAAGCCCCGATATTGGCTTCATATTTCCCCAGCGTTGCTTGATAGACGAAGTTCTTTGGGCTTGAGGCTTTGATGCTATCCTCGTCAAAATCGACGCTCTGCTGGATAAAATCGATCCCCGCTTCGCGCAGAAGCTCCGCACGGGTCTGGCTTGAAGAGGCTAAACGTATCATTAAAGATTGCTAGAGAGAAGAGCACCCAAGAAGATGGCGATCACACCAAGAGCGATATTGAGCGGCACCATAAACTTGCCGATAAGCTCAAGCTGGTTTTTCGCACCTACAAAATCACCTTTGGCAAGCAGTTTGTCTGCACGGCCTCGTCTGAAGATCATCGCACCGAGGTTGAGCGCCATCAATGTCCAGATCCCCTCTTTGGCATGTGAAAATATCGCAAAATCGCTCTTAGAGAGGCCAAGCCCGATAATAAGCATAAGCGCCGTAACCAAAAGAAGTGCCACAAAAGGCACGACGATCTTAAAGAGGTTTTTGAGGGCATGTGAAATGCGCTCAAGGCGCTTTTGCGGCGACTCGATCTCTAAAAATGAAGGATGAGCGGCAAAACGCATAGCCACCATGCCGCCGACCCATACCACCGCACTGATAACGTGGACAAAGACGATGAGCGCTTTGTATTCAGAGACGAACGCTTCCATTATGCAAGCGCCTTGGTGATGAATTCGCGTGCCGCGACTTTTGCTTCAGGAAGTTTTGAAGCATCTTTGCCGCCTGCTTGCGCGAAATCCGGACGACCGCCGCCCCCTCCGCCAAGCACCGGAGCGACCACTTTGATCCAATCACCCGCTTTGACGCTGCTGCCCTTTACGCCTGCCGCGATAAGCACTTTGTCATCTTTGACCTGGAAGAGAATCGCGCAGAGTGATTCGTGCTGGTTTTTAAGCTCGTCGATCTTCTCTTTGATATCGCCGCTCGTAAGCTCTTCGATCACAACACTTACACCATTGATATTCTCAACATTGATCTCGACCTTTACCGCGTTTTGTGCAGCGACAAGCTCCTCTTTGAGCTCTTTGATATTTGATTTAAGTCTTGCGATCCCTGCCATCATATCAAGGTTTTTCAGCTCCGCTTGTACATCGCGGATAAGCGAGCGCTGAGCACTCACGAACTCATACGCCGCAGCCGAGCAGATCGCCTCTATACGGCGAACGCCCGCACTCACGCCGCTCTCTTTAGTAATGATGAACATCCCGATATCGCTTGTATTCTTCACGTGCGTACCGCCGCAGAACTCAACGCTTGCATCCCCAAAGCTCACCACACGAACCTCATCGCCGTACTTCTCGCCAAACTGCGCTTTTGCACCGCTCTTTTTAGCCGATTCGATATCCATCACCTGCGTGTTTGAAGCAATTGCGCGGAATATCTGTGCATTGACGCGGCGCTCGACCTCCATGATCTCCTCTTGGCTCATCGCTTTTGGATGCGAGAAGTCAAAACGAAGACGATCAGGCTCTACTAGCGAGCCCGCTTGCGATATATGTTCACCCAGCACGTCAAACAGTACGGCATGGAGCAAGTGAGTCGCAGAGTGGTGTTTTGCGATCTCCGCGCGAGAAGTGTCCACCACGCTCTCGACGATATCGCCCACCTTGATCTCTTTGAGCGCTTTGATCTTTGAGAGGTTGAGGCCAAAGAACTTCTTCGTATCCTCTACTTTTGCAAAACCTGCAAGCTCACCCATATCGCCGCACTGTCCGCCGCTCTCTGCGTAGAACGGTGTCTTATCTAAAAGCACCCATCCCTCATCTTCACATGCCAACGACTCCACATGTTTGAACTCGCTGTTCAAAAGCGCCAACACTTCGCCGCTTGCAGCCGTGAACTCATAACCCACGAAGGTGTTCTCTCCGAACTTCTCTAAAAGCTCTTTGAAATCCCCGTGAACGGCCTCGTCACCGCTCCCTTTCCATGCAGCTTTTGCACGTGTTCGCTGCTCGCTCATCAGAGCATCAAACTTCGCCGTATCGATGGTGAGGTTTTTGTCTTTGAGCATATCCTCTGTCAAATCTAACGGGAAGCCGAAAGTATCGTAGAGTTTAAAAGCGACCTCTCCGCTAAAGATCTCTTTTGTATTGGCAAGCTCGGCATTAAAGAGCTCGATACCCGATTCGATAGTCCTAAAGAAGCGCGCCTCTTCAAGCTCAATCTGCTCCTTGACCGCAGCAGCTTTTGAGCTTAGGTAATCATACTCGCCACCCATGATCGATACGAGCGTATCGACCAGCTTGAACATGAAAGGCTCACGGAAGCCTAAGAGATAGCCGTGGCGAACGGCACGGCGAAGGATACGGCGAAGTACGTAGCCACGCCCTTCATTTGAGAAGTTCGTCCCTTGGGCAAGCAAGAAAGTAGCCGTTCTGATGTGATCGGCAATAACGCGGTAGCTTGCACCCGTCGCATAGATGTACTCTTTGCCGATGAGTTTCTCTACATGGCGGATGATCGGCATAAAGAGTGAAGAGTCGTAGTTGCTCTTTACACCCTCTTTGATAGCTGTTATACGCTCTAGTCCCATACCCGTATCGATCGAAGGCTTCGGAAGTGATTTTTGAACGATCTCGTCTCCCACTTTCGTGCGCTCGTACTGCATGAATACAAGGTTCCAGATCTCTAGGAACCTATCGCCATCACCCCCCATATAATCCTCAGGCCCGTTGAAGTGCTCCGCGCCTTGATCTACGAATATCTCGCTGCACGGCCCGCACGGTCCCGTGTCGCCCATCTGCCAGAAGTTGTCCTTATCGCCCAAACGTACGATACGGTCTTTGGCGACATGTTTTTGCCACAGCTCGAATGCTTCATCGTCGCTCTCGTGCACCGTTACCCATAGAATAGATTTATCGAGTTTGACGACCTCCGTGACGAACTCCCACGCATAGTCGATCGCTTCGGCTTTAAAGTAGTCTCCGAAACTAAAGTTTCCAAGCATCTCAAAGAATGTATGGTGGCGCGCCGTATGGCCTACGTTCTCAAGGTCGTTGTGTTTTCCGCCTGCACGCACGCACGTTTGGCATGAAGCGGCTCTTGGATTGTGCGGCACCGGTACTTCGCCGGTAAAGATAGGCTTAAACGGCACCATTCCCGCGTTGTTAAAAAGCAGCGTAGCGTCATCCGGAACGAGCGGTGCACTTGCCACTCTCTCATGTTTTTTCGACTCAAAAAACTTTAAAAACTCTTCTCTAATATCCATGGGTATATCTCGTAGCTGTAAAAATTGCGCGATTATACCCAAAAAATCATCATAACTTTTTAAAGGCAAAAGCTTACTCAAAAACCCTCCGAGCAAGATTAGGGCTTGACTGTAACAAATTTTCCCATACTTGATTACAGTTTAAGCAGTTTGTCTCTCTTTCTCGTAACATTCTCGTTACAATGCTCTTATAGCATTTTAGGGCACCTCTAAAAACTCTACGCGGTTTTAGAGGTGCCCTTTATTATCTCAAGTGTGAGGCATGAAATGCAAGAACGTCAGTTTATTGTACGGGCAAACGGTGAAGATTTAGAGTTTTATGACGATTTAGACGAAAACTATGCGCAAAGCATCTGCGAGAATGAGCTTGAGATCCCAAGCGAACTCATCAAAAAGATCGAGTGCTTTAAAGATGCCTTTAGAGTCCATCTCAAAAACTCGCGCAACTACTACCGTGACGACTGGTATGTCAACCTGCAGCGGCTTGAGTTCGTCTCTTAAGGCTCAGTAGGGTTTCATTCTGAACTCTTTTTGAATACGAAAGAGTTTAATGTTTGGTTCGTTTTTTACAATACCCTCTTGCGCCTCTTTTGAAAGCTCGCTCAAAGAGGAGAAGGCACATAGACCATCTAGGATACAGTACTCCAAAGTGAGGCCGTAATCGCTTTTTAGCCTCTCAAAGTTCACGCTGTTCATATCGTGGAATCGAATATTGTATAGCCTCTCTGTCTTGGTTTGAAAAGCAAAAATCTCTACGCTTAAGAGTAAAAATAGTAGCAACTTCCCTTTAGTGCCCATAAATCTCCAATTTTATTGATTTGAGTATGCCGCTGTCTTTTGTATATTCGTCACGTATTCTCACATGCCAAACCCCTTGAGCGTTCTCATCCATAAAAGCGTTCGATCCAAAACGAAAACCGCCTTCATAGCCGTTGAAACGCACCTCGTTTGGCTTCACGATCGATGTTGCTGTGCCCTGCGGAGAGATAAGTTCGATACTCAGATCGCCGCAATAGGGGTGATCGGTATCGACATGCAGACCTACCCACTCTATCTCTATCTCTTCCGTGAAATTCAGCGTATAGCTTTGTGTCGTATTATTATCGGCAATAAGCTGATTTATGTTTGAGAGGGCCACCGATGCGTTGAGCTCTTGTGGAAGATGGGTGAAATATCTTGACCTGCACTCATCGATCATCCCTTTTGCATTGACAAGACCGTACCCATAGTTGATGCTATGCCAAAGGCCGGCACCGTTTTGAATCCACTCGCTGCTATTTTCATCGACCTTTATTGCGGTGTGTGCCACAAGCCGGCGAACATCTCTGTAGCTTAATGTCGGACAGGCCTGCAGCGTAAGCGCTATCGCACCCGAGACCATCGGTGCGGCCGAGCTCGTACCGTTAAAGGCGATCGTATAGCTTCGGGCCGTGTCCTCATCGACGGTTAGTGCCCCCTTTTGCCCGCCGAGCTCGCTCTCGTAATAGGATCTTCCCGTAAGAAGCGTCGTCGCTATCGTCGGTGCCGTATAAAAGAACTCTCCTCCGTAAGCGCTTACCAAGATATTGCTTCCGGGATTTGAGTAGGAGGCATATCTCTTTTCATGATTGAGCGATGCAACGGCTATGCCAAAACGGTTATTGGTCAGATATGAGAGGTTGGAGTTGCCTGCATCTTGACGCTCATTTCCTCCTGCAAAGACAAAAATACGCCCTTTTCCGTCACGCAGCTGCTTTGTCGCAAGCGCTAATATCTCTTCATAGCTCTCGTCATTTATAAAGTAGCCTCCCCAGCTGTTGTTGCTCACTTGTATCTCATTAGCTCCCTTGCCGCTAAACCATAAACGCTCCAGTTCATAGATCGACTGCTCCTCAAGCCAGTTGCTTCCTGCAATCTTTGCATAGGGGACAACCCCGCGCACCCCTTTGCCGTTATTGGCTTTTGCAGCTACTATCCCCGCCACGGCCGTGCCGTGTCCTACAACAAGCGGAGCCGTTTTATCGATAGATGAAACGAACTCCGTCGCAGTGGGATCGGTGGTTTTATTGATGGCATTAAACGACCGAAAGGTGTCTATATCCAGATCCTCATGCAGCGCCTCTACACCCGTATCGACTACCTGAACGATCGTTTCGTAGTTTGTACTTTTACCGAGTACCGAACCATATACGCTCAAGATTCCAAGATCGTTGCCTGCTATATTCTCTACGCCTTTGGTATTGTTGCCAGCACTTCCGTCATTGAGTAGATGCCACTGATATTGAAAGAGAGGATCCCCCTCAAGGCCATCTAGAATGGCGTTGCCGTTTTCATCGGCGTTGTTTGGATCGCTTCCCCTCATCAGCTCAAAGTTATCGGGCAGATAATCGCCGTCGCTATCGCTTTTTGCGGGGTTTGTAGAGCCGTACTGCTCATCGCTATCGAGCAGCGTATCAAAATCGCTGTCACTGCTCAGCGGATTCAGCCCCGATGAGATCTCCAAGGGATCCTCAAGCCCATCACCGTCGCTATCCGCTCTCTTTGGATCCGTTCCCGCTAAAAGCTCCTCTTGCCAAACGATCCCATCCCCGTCTTCATCACTCGACATCAACACTCTCACATCGCCGCCTTGAAAAAGGAGCTCCATAAAGCCGTGCGTATAGAGCTCTTGCAGAAGCTTTGGATTGTTTAAAACACGACTCTCGCTCTTATTGGGGATAAAACCGTAAAGATCGGAGATAGAGCGCTGTGTGTGCGCCAAAGGGAGCCGATATATTCGCTCTACGCTCTTTTGCAGCTCATCTGCGAGCAGCTCTTCGGTGATGTTTTGATCGAGCAGAGCATTCGCAAAGAGTGAAATGGCGGATATGGTCACATTCTCATCCCTGAGGCTCGAAACACTCACATAGAACTCTAACGTACCTCCAAGCTTTGTGAACGCATCATCTACGACACCGTCAAGATCGGCATCGATGCTCTCTCCGCCGCTTATGCGAATACGCACAAACCGCTCATTGTTCAAATCCTCAGGCAATACGACTTGAAAGTAGCCGCTCTTCACGGAGCCCAAAGCACTGCTCTGCTCACCTGCATAGAGTGTTGTGGTCGTGTTGTATTCAAATGCCCCGTCTAGCGTCGTGATATTGACTTTTGAACCGCTCATAGGTCCATAGATGAGATTGAATTTCGTAATTAAGGTCGTATTGTTAGAGGATTTATGCTCACTGCACCCAAAGAATAGAAGTGCAAAGATAAAAAGAGGGGGTAATAGAGAGACTCGGGGAGTCTCTCTAAAACTATTTGCCAAGATATTTAAGCGGTTCGTAACCAATTGTGAACGGTCTCGCTGCTTTTACATTTTTGGCAGTTTGTGTTGCGCTCATGCTTGAGAGCTGATTTGTCGGAGTTTGATTGTCCATGCTTACCCAGATGCTAAATCCGCGGCTTCCGCTGAGCTCAACAGCATCCCAGTTTGTCGTTGTTGAGGTTGCCATCGTAATAAATGCACTCTCACTCATTCCTTTGATCTCAAGTCCATAGAACTCTAGATACTCTTCCATCGGTGTCGCATCATAGTACTCTTTGATGCCGCTTGGCAAGATCGCACTGATATCCGGTAGCGTCATGCTTGTCGGTGCAACAGTATAGGTGAATCCGATATTCGCGTTGTAACTGCCGTTTGCATCATAGCTCGATGCCATATAGT
>JACXUD010000212.1 GCA_014764025.1 Campylobacterota bacterium
GCCCTGAGCCGCCGCGGAGTGCGAGCGTTTGGGCGGCACGAGTGTAAGCACTATGGCGCTATGTCCGCGCTCTTTTACTCCCGTCGCCACGCGAAGCCCCGCAAGCCCTCCGCCGATAATGAGTACGTCGGTATAGATTATCTTCATCTTTGCACCTCGGCATGTGAAATGTATGGCTGTTTTGCCTCTTCGCTCAGGCCGATCTCTATATATTTCGCCAATGAAGCCAAACCGATAAATATATAGAGAGCTACAAAAACTTTCAAGAGCACTTTCATCTTTTTGCGTGACTCTTTTGGTTTTTTCCCCTCAAAAAAGCCCCACTTGAGTGCGAGCCTATAGAGCCCGATAAAGGCGTGTGAGACCACGGATAGAAGCAAGAAAAAATAGAGCGGCGCCATCCACTCGCCCACCACCCTTTGTGCACTCAGATGCGGCCCGATCTGATCGGGCTGCGTCATCATGATATAGAGGTGCACCGAACCCAAAAAGAGCATCACGAAGCCCGTGGCTACTTGAATGAGCCACAGCGAAGTATCTTCATGGTTGAGCCTTTTGGCATGTGAACTCATCACCTTGTATTCGCGGTAGCCGGCGGGAAACTTTCGCATTGCCGTGAGCGCGTGTAGAATGAATACTACAAATAAAAAAGCGGCCAAAAAGGAGATGATGCCGGGATAGCGCTCGCCAAAAAAGTAGTACCCCTCAAAAAAGAGCGTCACGCTCTGCATAAAATCCTTGCTGATCAAGATCGAAGCTTCAAAGAGTATATGCCCGACTATGAAAAAGGCTAGAATCGCACCTGTGGCACTCTGCGTAAAATCGAGCTTTGCAACCATCTTATCGCTGCTTTTAAATCTCACTCCAACTCCTAAAACCGACGAATTCAATCACGAATTCTACAAAAAAAAAGATAAAGCGCACCTCTAAGGGTCTGTAGCGGCTTTGTAAACAATATGCGTTATAATGAGCCTGTCAATTAGAGGCGCTCACCCAAATGAGGCGCCCAAAAGGAGATAATATGGCTTACTTTAGTGAAGTAAAGGTCGGTGACGAACTCTTTGGGCTCGTATTCGGTGCGGGCAAGGTCTCTCAAGTTTTCGAAGAGAGCCACTACAAGATGCTTGTGATGTTTAAAAACGGATATGAGATCCCATACACCGAAGAGGGCATTCCGGGGTGGGGGAAATTCAAAGAGCAGACCATCTTCTATAAAAACGATATAGACCTTACCGAGGTTGACTTCTCGCCTATCTCAAAAGTGCTCTCGCCTAAAAAGATCATCAAACTCCGAGAGAAGAAGCGCCTTGAGGTGCGTCTGCCTTCGGGCATCTGGACGGATTGCCAAAAGTGCGTGAAACACTATGTGGAAGAGCTTTTGGAAAAAGAGCAGTACCACCTCTTTCGCAAAAAAGAGAAAGAGTCTAGCCAAGAGAGCACCCAGAGCGAGTAGCCCTCGCTCGCTCGACGCCAGCCCCCTCTTTTCAAATTTTGTTACATTTTTGTTACTTTTTTATTTTCTTATAAAATATCACCTTTTTTTATAGTTATCACAATCCAAACTGTGATAGAATCATTGTGATTTTAACTCAAAGGGAAGATTAGTGATGCTAGAAAATCTAAGTATTCGTAAAACGATAAACTACTACGTCTTAGTAGTCACACTATCGGTATTTGCGGGAGCCGGTTTTGTTTTTTGGGCGATGAACCATATCGAGAACCAATATAGCCACCTGCACAAAAACTCGATGCTAGGAGCGCTTCATACGCTCTCTATCGAAAAAAACCTCAACTACGTGAGCCGTATGACACGCGATATCATGCTTGGCGGCGACTATGACAAAGGCATCTCAAAACTATCCGACTCTATTCAAAAGATCGAAAAATCGTTTCAAGAGATAGAGAAGACCGTCGATTCGGCCGAATCCAAAAAAATTCTTAACGACGCGAAGAGATCCACGATGCTCTTTATCAACAACTCTTTGGAGATGATGAAGTCGCTCTCGCAAGAGGAGATCGCGACCAACGGTGCCGCCATCTACAAACGCTACAAAAGCGAACTGACCCCTTATGCGAACTCTTCGCGCGACTCATTCAAAAAGCTAGTTGACCTCAAAGAGCACGAGCTCAACGACGACTCGGATACTCTAGCCGAAGATATCGCCTTTTACAAACTCTTTGCGATGCTTAGCGGTATTCTTGCCGGGATCGTCATTTTTATAATGGCGACCTTTATCCGCACCTCTATCACCAAAGGGATCGAAGAGTTTGCGAACCTTATCTCCTTCTCTGCAAAAGGGGACTTCTCGCACAACACCCAAAAGGTTCACAACAAAGAGACCGAGCTTGGCAGAATGGGTGCAGAGCTCTCGGAACTTCTCTCGCACACCCAAAAGCTCATCACCGAGATCAACACCGCCATCTTGAACGCTTCTAAAGGCAATTTCGAGAAGAAGATATCTTCAGAGGGGCTCTCGGGCGAGTTCATCAAAGCGATAGAGAACGTTGCGAAGAGTATCGAGTTCATGCAAGTACAGCATAACAAGACCCAAAGAGACGCCTTCAACTCTCAGATCAGCCGCCGCAGTATCAACGTATCAGAGTCCCTTTCGCTCATTCAAAACGATCTTGACGATAATATCCATGACCTCAAAACGATCACTTCGGCCACCAAAGAGGCATCCAAACTTGCGAACGACTCGCGCAATACCATCAACGAGATCGTAGGAGAGCTCAATACGCTCAGCGAGCAGGTGAGCCTTAACAACAACAGCATCGACGAGCTTGCAAACCAGACAAGCAACATCACCTCGGTCATCGAGCTCATCACCGATATCGCCGGCCAGACCAACCTGCTTGCGCTCAATGCCGCCATCGAAGCCGCGCGAGCGGGCGAACACGGACGCGGATTCGCCGTCGTCGCCGACGAAGTGCGCAAACTTGCAGAGCGTACACACAAGGCAACGGGTGAGATCTCTATCTCTATCAAATCGCTTCAACAAGGCATGAGCGAGATACAGGCAAGTTCGGAAGCGATGAAAGAGACGGTAGAGGGTTCGGCAGCGCGCATCAACCACTTCGAAGATACGCTTGTCAACCTCAGCGAGAACTCATC
>JACXUD010000213.1 GCA_014764025.1 Campylobacterota bacterium
GTCATCGAAGTGCTTGAAAGCAACGTTGCCCTCTTTAAGACGCTGAGTGAAAAATTCCCCGATGTTTTGGCATTTAAGACGCAGCTAAAGAAGAATGAAGCGATCTTGGATGATACGAACTCTGTCGTAGAGTCGCTGCAATCAAGCGGCGATGCATTGATGAACGTGATGGATATCATGCAGTATCAAGATATCCATCGCCAAAAGATAGAGCGTGTCATCAACGTTATGCGCGCACTTTCACGCTATATGAACGCTCTTTTTGAAGGGAAAGTGGATGACTCTAAACGTGTATCTTCTGCACAGCATATCGTCGGCGATACCCACAATGACTTGGCATCCAACGAGGATATCGAAGCGCTTTTAGAACAGTTCGCACAAAAATAGTAATCTGTTCGTTTAATTCACATGCCAACTCTTTTGGCTAAAATTCCAAATAAATATACCTCTCAAGCACACATTCCTGCTTGAGACTTCATAACGAGATATATAATATGCATAAAGTCGAACTGCTCTCCCCTGCGGGAAACCTGGAAAAACTAAAGATCGCCATCGATTACGGCGCGGATGCCGTTTACGGCGGCGTAAGCCACTTCTCGCTTCGTATCCGAAGCGGCAAAGAGTTTAGCATGGAGGAGTTCAAGGAGGGGATAGAGTATGCCCATGCTCGCGGCAAAAAGGTCTATGCGACCATTAACGGCTTTCCATTCAACTCGCAGCTAAATCTTTTAAAGAAACATATCTTAGCCATGGCAGAGCTTGGTCCTGACGCTTTTATCGTGGCGACTCCCGGAGTTGTCGCGATGTGCCGCGAGTTGGTTCCCGATATGCCGCTGCACCTCTCGACGCAGGCGAATGTTCTGAATGTACTGGATGCAAAGTTCTACTATGACCTTGGTGTAACGCGTATTATCGCCGCACGTGAGATATCCATTAGAGATCTTAAAGAGATAAAAGATGCGCTGCCGGATCTGGAGCTAGAGGTCTTTGTACACGGTTCGATGTGTTTTGCCTATAGCGGACGCTGTTTGATCTCTACGCTTCAAAGCGGACGTGTGCCAAATCGAGGAAGCTGTGCGAATGACTGCCGCTTCCCGTATGAGATCTATGCGGCGAATCCCGAAACGGGAACACTCTTCAAGCTTGTAGAGGAGGAGGGTATTGGAACCTATATCATGAACTCTAAAGACCTTAATCTCGCTTCACATATCAAAGAGCTGCTCGATGCCGGGTGTATCGACTCTTTGAAGATCGAAGGGCGTACAAAAACTTCGTACTACGCAGCGACAACGGCGAAATCGTACCGCATGGCGATAGATGACTACTATGCGGGCTTTCAAGATACGGCCAAATATCAGCACGAGCTTGAATCGATGCAAAACCGCGGTTACACCGATGCCTATTTGATCTCGCGTCCGTTTGAGAAACACGATACCCAGAGCCTTGATTTTACGATGCAGCTAGGAACGCATCAAGTAAGCGGCATGGCGGATGAGAGCGGGGAGTATTTTCACTGCAAATATAAGACGCTTCCCGGAGATGAGTTGGAAATAGTGGCTCCTCTTGGTTCATCAATAGAGCTTGTAGATAATGAGTTCGGTACGCTTTATGAGCGTGATGGGCTTTTATTTATGAAGCTTAAAAAATTGCAAGCGCAAAACGGCAAGATATGGGAGGAGATCCACAGCGGCAATCTGAATCCATTCAAACTGCCGACAAAACTGCCGCCATATACTTTTATGCGTATTCCTGCCCACCCTGACATGGGAACATACCCGAAAAACTAAAGAGCAAAAGCTCTTTAGCCCCCTCTGTATTACACTTTTTCATTAAGCATTGGCATAACAATACATGTTATAATAGCGCCAAATTTTTTCCAGGAAGAGATATGAAATTTATTTCAATCGTAATAGGCAGTAAGAGTGACTTCGAAGTTATGAAATCGTGTTCGGACACGTTAGAGTCGTTTGGCGTTAGCTATGAGCTAGTTATCTCTTCGGCACACCGTTCACCTGAACGTACTAAAGAGTACATCTTAGCGGCAGAGAAAAAAGGGGCTCAAGTATTTATCGCAGCAGCGGGTATGGCAGCGCACCTAGCGGGTGTTCTTGCTTCTAAAACGGTAAAACCGATCATCGGTGTTCCTATGAGCGCTTCTGCACTGAGCGGTATCGATGCTCTTTTATCAACCGTACAAATGCCGGCTGGAATGCCAGTTGCTACAGTGGCGATAGGTAAAGCAGGCGCGATCAACTCTGCATATCTAGCGATGCAGATCATGGCGCTAAACAACGAAGAGCTTGCAATGAAACTCAAAGAGGACCGTATCGCAAAAGCGAAAAAAGTCGAGATGGATTCATTGGAGATCGAAACAAAACTATAAGAGAGATTCTCTCTTGCATGAGGGGTAAAAATGCAGTGGATGAGTGTGGATGAGTATAGCGAACTGACAGGGTTAGATGTAAGTTCGATCGAAGATCTGATAGAGCGTGGCAAACTCACCACAAAAGTCGAGAACGGCATGCGCCTCATCGACCCCTCAAAGGGTGCGAACGCAGTCGTTCCGGCACAGCTTAAAACACTCTCCCGCAACAACACCTCAGAGATGATAGTCCAGCCGCAGTTCGTCGAGAAGACGATAGGCACTATCATCAACCTTCACGAAAAGGTGCTCGACGCTAAAGATGAGACGATCGAGTCGCTTAAAAACGAGAACAACTTCTTAAAAGAGGCGCTCGCATCGCTTCAAGAGCTTTATGACGAAGACCGCAAAACGATCCATACGCTCCAAGAGCAGCTCAAACTCTCGCAACAAGAGGTAGAGTTCATGCGCCGCAAATACAAGCTGATGTGGAATAAGGCTATAGAAGAGCATACGAGTAATTGAGAACGCAATTGGAACAAAGCCCCGATTTGCTACGCTAGCCGCTATGGCGCTGAAGCTTGCCTCATTCGAGGTAGAGTAATAATATGCGTCTCATAATCTTCTTCATTTAAGGGCACCTCTAAAAACTCTACGCGGCTTTAGCTTTAGGAGATTTTTGCTTAAGTCAAGGCGACGCGAAGAGCCATAGCTAAAGCTACGGCGAT
>JACXUD010000214.1 GCA_014764025.1 Campylobacterota bacterium
ACCGCTGCAGAGACTAACAATTTTTTCATTCAATTCTCCTGTTTTGTTTTTAATTTACCACTTTTCCCGAAGTGATACCGCAACGCCAGCAAAGGGCATTCCAGTATCACTTCGATGAAGCGATGAATCTTGAGACCACACCATTATATAGTGCTAATTTTTAATCTAACTTTAAACGTTAAGGAATAATTTACTATTTGTTTACTTTCGCACCATGTTTGGATGAGTTGTTATTTTTTTATCACAATAAGTGAAAAATGTCTCGCATTCAAGGGAATTTTAAGGAGGAGCATATAAATAAAATTGATGAAAAAAAGTGAAAATAGAGGATAATATTTTGAAAAATTCAAGCCAGCATTAGCTGACTTGAAAAGGAGTTAGTGCAGATCTCTCCAGATCTGTTTTTTCCAAAGGATGGCAAAGAGAGCCAAGATAACCAAATAGATAAGAACTTTTGGTCCAAGCTCTTCACGCTCGGCTTTTTTAGAGTCACCGATCTGCTCCATATACTCTACTACTTGATTTTCAGCTTCAAGTGTCAGACCGACACGCGGCATACCCGTTCCGTGAAGTTTTCTTTGCGGGTCGTTGATGAAGTTATGTAAAAACTCATCTCCACGGCTTCTGATGTATTGAGACAAGTCAGGTGGAGTCGCACCGATATAGGCACTCATAACATCGGCAGGTGTCAATGCCTCGATTCCGGCGTAGCCCATTGAGTGACAGCGCCCACAAGCGGCTTCGAATACTTTGCGATTTGCAGCTTTTGAAACCTCAAACTCGCTTGCACCCTCTTTCACTTCAGGAGCTTTTACACGGCTTGCAGCATCGCTTAAGTATGCGATCATATCTGCGATCTCCTGATCGCCCATCCAGTCTGAACCCGGCATCGGGAATACTTTTGCGCCGCCTACAGGATATTTGTGCTCTATGTGCATCGCCTTAACAGGGTCGATAATGAAACCTGCCAAGAAGTTATGGTTGTAGATTTTACCTGCGATACTAAGATCCGGCGGAACGACACCGTATGATGCTGCTAGATCTTCATTGCTTAGTGATTGTTCAAAACCTTCAGAAGCGATTGCGTGACAACCCGTACAGTTTGCAACGACAAGCTCTTTACCTGCCTCTGCATTTCCTGCAAGCGCACCGATCGCTGCTGCCCTACCCCAAAACGCCTCTATCTCAGCGGCATCTTGACCATGCTCCTTCATGGCTTCAGCTTCAGCTTTGCCGTCAAATGCGTATGACGGCTCTGCAACGTGTGGGTGCATCTCATGGTGAGCGAACGGCTCGAATCCCCAGTAGATGTAACCGACCATAATAGATACGATCGTTAGAATTCTAAACTCTTTTGGAACAAACGGAAGTTTAGACATTACGATGTTTAAGACAAGTAGAACTACTGCTACTACTAAACCGACTACTAAAGAAAACATTAGTTACCCCCTGCTTTTTTTGCTTCAAGTTTCGTAATGAAAGGGAGTGAAACAAATAGAACTATAAATGTGATAGATGCATAAAAACCAACCCATGCATTAGCACCTGTCGGAGGCAATTTACCAAAAATCGTTAGAACGAAAAGGTCTGCCATCATCAACCAGAACCACCATTTAAATAGCGGTCTTTGGTTAGCAGGTTTTACCATCGGAGACTTATCCAACCATGGCAATACAAAGAAAATAGCTTGCGCAAAACCAAATGCGATAAGACCTAGATCTTTACCTGAAATACCGGCGATCTCAAAGAAGAAACCACGAAGAACTTCATACGACCACAAGAAGTACCACTCCGGATAGATGTGTGCCGGAGTCTTAAGACCGTCTGCTTTATCAAAGTTGACCGGGTCCATAGCAAATGCGTTATGGTAGAAGACAAGATAGAAGAAGAAGATCATAAAGAGCGAGATAACCATAAAGTCTTTGCTTAAGAAGTCCGGCCAGAATGAGATCACTTTAGCGTTTGCTTTGTCGCCCGATTTATATTTCTCAGCCTCCTCTTTATAGTCGAAGAACTCGCCCTCTTCGTTATTAACGTGTGGGAAACGAAGCGTATAGAAGTGGAACACGATCGTACCAAGGATAACTAACGGGATCAACAATACGTGAAGCATAAAGAAACGTGTAAGCGTAGAGTCAGAGACATAGAAGTTACCGCGTATCCAGATTACAAGCTCATCACCGATGAACGGGATACCGCCGAAGATCTCAGTAATAACGTACGCAGCCCAGTAGCTCATTTGTCCCCATGGAAGCATATATCCAGAGAAGCCCTCAGCCGAGAAGAGAACGAAAAGAAGCATACCGGAGATCCAGATCATCTCACGACCCTTCTTATATGAGCCATAATAGATACCAGTGAACATGTGGATATAGATCACCAAGAATACAACCGATGCACCGACACCGTGAATGTTTCTAAAGAGCCAGCCGTATGCGACCTCTTGCATGATAGTGTAGTTGACACTGTCAAACGCCATATTGACATCCGGCTTGTAGTACATCAAAAGGAAGATACCACTGACCAACAAAAGAGTAAAGAGAGTCGCAAGAAGCGCACCCATAGCCCATAAGAAGTTGATGTTCTTAGGAATCCAATACTCTGTCATCATTACACGCCAAAAACTCGTTGTATTGAGTCTTTGGTCAAACCACTCACCGACTGAGTTTGCTTTTTCAAATTCTGCCATATCTGCCCTCCTTACGCGATGTTGCTGTCTGATTCAAGAGCAGCGATTAATGATTGATACTCAGGACCCGCTTCACCTAATACCAAAGTGTTTTCATCTTTGATAGCAAACGGCGGGATATCTAGCGGACGCGGTGGAGGACCGAACTTGTGTACGCCGGCGATATTGAACTCACCGCCGTGACAAGCACATTTAAAATCTTTGCTATCTTCACGATATGCAGGAATACAGCCAAGGTGCGTACAAAGACCGATCATTACCGAGTAGTAATTCTCACCGACTTTTACGCTTCTCTTCTCTACTGCAGGCGTACCTTCAGGGAGTTTAAGAAGGAAAACCGGTTTTCCTTGCCATTTCGTGACGACTAATTTATTGGCTTCTAGTTTACTCATATCGACTGT
>JACXUD010000037.1 GCA_014764025.1 Campylobacterota bacterium
TTAGGGATTTTTAAAAGGAGTGGCTCCGAATACTGGATTCGAACCAGTGGCCAAGTGATTAACAGTCACCTACTCTACCGCTGAGCTAATTCGGAATATTTAAAAGGAGCCGAAATTATACACAACTAAGCCCTTAAAGTCAAGCCTTTGGGGCTATTTTTGCTTTTTTCGTTTGGCATGTGAAGATGGAGCGAAAAACTCTAAATTCCCTACCTCTTTTTTGATGATTACGCCGGCTTGCAACATCGCCATTAGGCGTGCTTGAGTGGGCTCGTTAAACAAAAGATCGACGTCGTTGAGCGTCAAAGGGCGTTTGTCGAGAGTGTTGAGGATAGCTTCGTCATCATAGTTCGCAGGTGTCGGCATCGCCTTGGTGCGCGAAGCGATATGAATCGGCAGAGCCGCATCAAAACACAATGAGAGCTCATAGAGCTCTTCATAGCTTATTCCCTCTATGGGGTAGGCGGGCGGGCGATCGATCGTACCCAGATCGATGCGCGTCGCATTAAGCTGCAAAAAAAGCTCATTGAGTTTGGCAGCTTCATCTTTGGTGTCGTTGAGCCCTTTGACAAAAAGCACCTCCATGAAGAGTTTTCCTTTGTAGAGTCGGCTAAACTCTATGACGCGCTGGGCAATCGGTTCAATAACGATACCGTGATGCGGTCTGTCTATCTTTTTGAATATCTCGGGTGTCACGGCATCAAGCGAGAGTTTGACCTGATCAAGCTTTAGGAGTGATTGAAAGACCTTCTCATCGACAAGAGTTGCGCTGTTGGTAAGAATCAGGGTTTGTGTTTCGCCTTTGATCTTGCTGATGGCATCAATGAGTTCATCTAAATATGGGTAAAGCGTCGGCTCGCCGTTGGCGGTGAGGGTGATGACGTCTATCTTCTCATGCAGGTGTTTTTTGAGCTCTGCTATAACTGCATCTACCGAAACTACGTCGCTTTGCTTTGAAACGGTCGCCATCGGGGCAAGCTCGCAGTAGAGGCAGTCAAAGTTGCACTGTTTATGTGAAGGGGAGAGATCAACGCCTAAAGATGTGCCGAAACGGCGAGAGTGGATCGGTCCGAAGATGATATTCATGGGGCTGCTTTGTAGTTTTCACATGCCAAAAAAACGGCATGTGAAAAGGGTTATTTTTTGCTGACTCTTTGGCACTCTTTTACAAAGTGGATGGCATTTTCCACCGGTACGTCAGGCAAAATGCCGTGGCCTAGGTTAAAGATGTGGCGTTTGCCCTGCATCGTCTCTTGGATCACCTCTACACACTTCGTCGTTGCCTCTTTAGAGTAGAGGCGGCACGGCTCCATATTGCCTTGAAGTACATATTTCTCACCCAAACGCGCTTTGGCAAATGCCATCGGAGTTGACCAGTCAACACCGAATACGTCAAAGTTACCGTAAACTTTATCCAAAAATGCCGGAATCCCTTTTGGGAACATGATTACCGGGATATGCGGGTATTTCGCTTTTAAATACTCTGCAATTTCGACCATATACTTCCAAGAGAACTCATCATATTTACCCGGCTCGATCGCCGCCGCCCAGCTGTCGAATATCTGAACTACGTCCACACCCGCTTCGATCTGCTTTTGCATATAGAACTTCACAACCTCGGTCACTTTGGCAAGGATTTTATGCAAAAGCTCAGGATTAGAGTACATCATCTTTTTGCAGATATTGTATGTCTTTGTCCCATGGCCTTCTATCATGTAAGTTGCAAGTGTCCAAGGTGCACCCGTAAAGCCGATAAGCGCCTTTTCGTCACCGCGTCTGTCTAGCTCTTCGCGAAGTATTTTAATCGTCTCGTAAACATAAGTGAGTTTGTCGGCTGCCGCTTCACCGCCAAGCAGGGCATCGATATCGGCTTCGGTTACGACCGGTTTTTCAAAAATAGGCCCTTCGCCTTTAACAAAGTCAAGCTTCATTCCCATCTCGTTTGGAACAACGAGGATATCGCTAAAGAGGATCGCCGCATCGACGCCTACGATATCTAGCGGCTGGAGTGTCACTTCGGCCGCGAGTTTTGGATTGTGGCAGAGGTTGAGGAAGTTGCCTGCTTGTTTGCGCACCTCCATATACTCAGGAAGATAGCGTCCCGCTTGTCTCATCATCCATACGGGCGTATAGGGTGTCTCTTTGCCAAAACATGCATCTACAAATATTTTACTCATAATAATCCTTCAATCTATTTTCACATGCCAAAAAGATATTGGCATGTGAAAAGAGATGTCAAACTATCGGAACTGCTTCCGATAGCGTGAAAACTAATGATGATGCCCGACTTTACTTAAAAAGTATAGGCCAACAGCAACAGCGGTGATTGATAGAGCAAGATATAGCAGCTCTAACGCGCCGTTAAAAGTCGTATGCCCTACCTTTTGGAAAAAACCTACAACAAGAACCATAACGATGACTTTAGATATTTTATCTTTAAGCTGATCGAGCGAGTGAATAGCTAGAAGCTGGTTCTCTTCACCATCATCATGCTCTTTGGCCGGGTCGATATCTGAGATAAAGAGTTCGTACAGACCAAACGAGAAGAGCAGCATCACGACACCGATAAGGTATAAGTCAACCGCTCCGATGATGCCGCCGACGATATCTTCATGAAAATTCTTAGGATGAGCGTGCGTAAGATATGTATTTAAAACATAGCTCGCCGTTGTATAGACATCCACACTCGCTACGATAAAGAGTGTCACGGCGCCGACAAGTCCGAAGATTACGGCAAGGATGATCACAAAACGTGAACCCCAAAGTCCATTTTCAAAGATTTTTTCGATCATTATGCGTTCTCTCCTTCCATCTCTATCCATTTTTGTGCGATTCGTACCGCATTTGTCGCTGCACCAACGCGGAGGTTGTCGGCAACGATAAACATATGAAGAATCGTTTTATCAAAGTTGTCCACGCGCACACGTCCAACGAATGTCTCATTTTGTTCCAATACCTTTGAAGGCATCGGATAGATCGATTTTGACGGTTCATCCATCAAGATGATATTCGGCGCTTTTGCAAGGATCTCTTGTGCAGCGCTTGCGCTCACTTCATTTGCAAACTTTATCGTTACGGCTTCTGCATGTCCACGAAGCGTCGGTACACGAACACACGTAGCGCTCAGAGGGATCTTTTTGTGCATGATCTTGGTCGTCTCATTCACCATCTTCATCTCCTCTTTCGTGTAGCCGTTATCGATGAACTTGTCGATCTGCGGGATGACGTTGAGTGCGATACGATGTGCAAAAGCTTTTGGCTGCGCATCATCGAGTTTGAAGCTAAAGAAGGCCTGCATCTGAGTCACGAGCTCTTCCATCGCCGTTTTCCCCGCTCCCGATGTCGCTTGGTATGTGCTTACGTCGATTCTTTGGATGTCATAGGCATCATCAAGCGGTTTAAGCGCTTGAACCATCTGAATGGTCGAGCAGTTCGGGTTTGCGATGATCCCTTTTTTTCTCCACTGTGCAATATCTTCCGGGTTTACTTCGGGAACTACGAGCGGAATCTCGGCATCCATTCTAAAGTGTGAAGTGTTGTCGATAACAACGGCACCCGCTTCAACGGCCGATGGAGCAAACTCTGCACTTACGCTTCCGCCTGCACTAAAGAGGGCGATCTCTACGTCTTCTTCTTTAAAAACAGTGTGTGTAAGCTCTTTGATAGTTACCTCTTTGCCGTTGTATTCGACTTTTTTGCCGGCACTTCTTGCACTTGCCAGTGGCACAAGCTTATTGATCGGGAAATCGATCTCGGAGAGAATCGCAAGGATCTCCTCACCCACAGCTCCATTGGCACCGACTACTGCAACGTTATATTTTTTTGACATCTTCTCTCCTTAAATTTTATAGGTATCTATTTTTTGTTTGAGCGTCGCGACACTCATGCCTAAGACCTCTGCCGATCTTGTAAGATCGTTGGCATGTGAATCCAATACTTCGCATAGTAGGTCACGCTCCATCGTTTCGATCGTTTTGTGGTTTTTGAGTCCTCTAGACTCTAAAAAGAGCTCATCTGCTCCTATCTCGTTGCCTTCGCTGAGAATCGTAGCGCGCTCGACGACCGAGATGAGCTCACGGATATTTCCGGGCCATGTGTATTCCAAAAGCTGTTTTTGCGCCTCTTGAGAGAAGCTCTTTGGCTCAAGAGAGTATTTTGTACAGTTTTGCTCTAATATCTTTTGTGCTATCGGAAGAATCTCTTCATGACGCTTGCGAAGCGGGGGAATGTTCACCAAAATAGTGTTGAGCCTATAGTAGAGATCCTCTCGAAACTCTCCCGCCTCTATCTTTGAGACTAAATTTGCGTTGGTAGCCGCGATGATGCGTACGTCTATCTTGATGCTCTTCGATGAGCCTAGTCTGCGGATCTCACGCTCTTGCAGTGCGCGCAGGAGCTTGGCTTGAAGCGTATAGGGCATCTCTGCTATCTCATCCAAAAAGATAGTTCCGCCGTGCGCTAGCTCGAACTGTCCCGCTTTGGCTTCGCTTGCATCGGTGAATGCACCCTTCTCAAATCCAAAGAGTTCGCTCTCTATAAGATTTTCGGGGATGGCCGCCATATTGATGGCGATAAAGGGTTTTTTGGCACGCGGCGAACTCTCGTGAATGTAGGCTGCAAAGACCTCTTTACCCACGCCGCTCTCTCCCAGCAACAAAACGCTTGCATCGGTGAGAGCCGCTTTTTTCGCGATACCGAGCGGCATCTCTAGTGCTTTTGAAGTTGCCATAAAGCCGCTTGGCTTTTGTGCCTCTTTTTTTGTTGATGCTTTGGTCACGCTTTGAATTTTGCTTTCGCGTTTGATGGCGCTTATAAGCGTGTCGATCTCAAAAGGTTTGAGCAGAAAATCTTTTACTCCAAGATGGATCGATTCAATAGCTCTTTGAAGCGTGGCATTGCCCGTCATGATGATGACTTCAAATTTTCCGCCGAGTGTTTTGACGAACTCTATGCCGTCCATACCGGGCATATTGATATCGGTGATGATGAGATCGTAGCTCTCATCAAGAGCTTTGAGTGCATCTTTGGCATTTTTAAAGCTCTTGATCTCAAATTCGCTATAGTCGCTCATGGCGATCTCTAGAGATTTGCGCATATTGATATCATCTTCTACGATAGCTATTTTCAAATCTGATTTTCCTCTATTTTAAAGGCGTGATTTTAGCAGAAATTTCATTAATCTCGACTTTGAAACAGGTTGTGGGAAGGGTCAAGATCGTTGTAGAGGTATGCATGGATTGAAGAGTTTCTCCTTGGTGCTCAACTTGCATTCCAAGACGGTGAATATACTCGATAAACTCCTCTTGATTCTCTTTGATAGTGCTAAGAATAGAGTCCTCTTTTGCTAGAGGCAGATCGATGGTCTGAAGTGTAGGGTGACCTTTGCAAGGGAGCATGGCATGTGAAACTTGAAGCGATTCGTTGTAGAGTATCGCATCTTTTACCACATAGCGATAGGAGATGAGATACTCCTCAAATCCAAAAAGATTCGAGAGACTAAAAAGTGTTATTGCACAAACTGAGAGTAGGAGAGAAGGATTTCCATTTCGACTTCGCATAGACCCTCTTTAAAGTTCGTCTCTACGATATTCGCATTTTTGACCATCGCATTGACGGACGTACGAATGGTCGAGCGCTGTACCATCATGTTTTTGATTAAGTCTTGACCGTCAACGCGTACGCCTTTGACCTTTTCGGCTATAAGTCTATAGGCATCGGCAACGGCTGCACGTTTTGCTAAAGCGTAGGCTTGTGCAGGCGAGGAGGTGTTCATCGGTGCGACTCCCTGACCCGTCACGCTAATAAGAATATCATTCTCGGCGCTTAAGATCTGCTCTTGATTCTCTTGAGCCGCTTCGGATGAAGCTGAATTAATAGATGAAGCCTGTTCTGAGATTTGGATCTCTTGAGGCTGAACAGTCTCCGCTGCTACTAGGAGAGATGTGCTTAGCAGTGCAGCTAAAAACAGAGAGTTTTTCATAGGTATTTCCTTGCTCAAGTTATGATTTTTCTCTTGTAGCAATAACTATTCCAAATCTAACAGTGAACCCTCCGATGAGCCTTCGCTCTCTTCTGATTCATCCTCTTCAACCTCTTCTTTAGGGCATCTTGAGATACTTGCTACGTCGTCGCCTTTGATGATATAGACGCCGCTTGTGTTACGACCTGATTTAGAGATAGACTGCATATCGACACGGATCATTTTGCCGCCGACCGTAAGAGCCATCATATCCATAGACTCATCGACCATGAGACATCCTACGACGTATTTACCTGTTTTTGCAGTCATTTTCATGGCGATAACACCGCTTCCACCGCGGTTTGTCAAGCGATACTCTTCGGCTTCCGTACGTTTTCCTATACCCTTTTCACTCACTATCAATATCTCTTCGGCATCGTCTTTGATGATATTCGCATCGACTACTTCATCCTCTTTATGCTTAAATTTGATACCTCTGACACCGCGAGTATTTCTGCCTTGGTCGCGTGTTTTATCGATCTCGAATTTGATACACTGTGCGAGTTTTGTTACGATAAAGAGATACTTGATATCCTGATCTGCGATCTTCGCCGTGATAAGTGTGTCGTCATCATCAAGAAGGATCGCTTTAACGCCGTTGCTTCTGATGTTGCTGAATTCACTTAAGTTCGTACGTTTTACGACCCCGTTTTTCGTGAAGAAGACAAGTGACTTCTCATCCGCAAAATCAG
Organism: Campylobacterota bacterium; assembly: GCA_014764025.1. Taxonomy (GTDB): domain Bacteria; phylum Campylobacterota; class Campylobacteria; order Campylobacterales; family Sulfurimonadaceae; genus JACXUD01. The sequence continues at coordinate 6,712 of JACXUD010000037.1, forward strand.
TTGTCGGGATGATTGAACGGATCTTCTCATCGGCTACAAGATTGAGGAGGTTAACAACCGCCTTACCTTTTGCCGTACGGCTTCCCTCTGGAATTTTATAGACTTTGAGCCAGTGAAGCTGACCGCGATCTGTCACGAATAGGAGTGTGTCGTGCGTGTTGCATGTGAAGAAGCGCTCTATAAAGTCATCTTCATAGGTCGTAATGGCTATCTTGCCTTTACCGCCGCGTTTTTGTTTCTCATAAGCTGCAAGCGGAACACGCTTGATGTAGCCGCGGTGTGTGATTGTGACGACCATCGGCTCATTTGGAATAAGGTCCTCCACGTCTATATCATCGTAATCCTCTTCGATATCTGTCTGGCGCGGTGAAGGGTATGTGGCAATGATCTCATCGAACTCTTGATCGATGATGCCGTGCAAGATCTCTTCGCTTTTAAGGATTGACTCAAGATAGGCGATAAGTTCAAGAAGTTCGCGAAGCTCATTTTCGATCTTTTCGCGCTCAAGACCCGTAAGACGTCCAAGACGCATATCGACGATGCTTTGAGCCTGAATCGGTGAGAAGTCGAATTGCGTAACAAGGTTGTCTCTTGCATCTTCGATATTCTTGCTTGTTTTGATGACCGCAATGATCTGATCGATGATATCGAGTGCTTTTTTGAGACCCTCTAAGATGTGTGCACGAGCTTTTGCTTTTTCAAGATCAAAGATCGTTCTTCTGATGATAATCGTTTTACGGTGATTGATGAAGTGTTTGAGAATATCGATAATACCGAATACTTTTGGCTCTTGATTTAATATAGAGAGCATGATGATACCAAAGGTCGTCTGCATACTAGTCTGCTTAAAGAGGTTGTTGAGAACGATCTCGCTCATCGCATCTTTTTTAAGTTCGATAACGACTCGGATACCGTCACGGTCTGATTCATCACGGATCTCCGATACACCTTCGATCATCTTATCTTTTACAAGTGTTGCGATATTTTCAATGAGACGCGCTTTATTGACTTGATACGGAAGCTCATCGATAACGATAACGTCCTTATGCCCTTTTTTCTCTATATGAGTCTTGGCACGCACTTTGATACGGCCGCGTCCGCTCTCGTACGCATCAATAATACCTTTTTTCCCAAAGATCGTACCGCCTGTCGGAAAATCCGGAGCCGTAATATGCTCCATAAGTTCAGGCAAAGTGATCTGTGGGTTGGCAAGCAACGCTTTGAGTCCCATCATGATCTCTTTTGGATTGTGCGGCGGGATATTTGTTGCCATACCTACGGCGATACCGCTAGAACCGTTAATAAGCAGGTTCGGTACACGTGTAGGCATAACTTCTGGCTCTACTGTTGTAGCATCGTAGTTGTCTATCATATCAACCGTATTCTTATCTAGGTCTTTTAAGAGTTCACCTGCATATTTCGTCATTCTCGCTTCTGTGTAACGCATCGCTGCAGCGCTGTCGCCGTCAATCGAACCGAAGTTTCCTTGACCGTCAACAAGCTCCATACGCATCGAGAAGTCCTGAGCCATACGCACAAGCGCGTCATAGACCGCCGTGTCGCCGTGCGGATGATATTGACCGATAACGTCTCCGACGATACGGGCCGATTTTTTAAATTTGGCGCCCGCCGAGAGGTTGAGCTTGTCCATAGCGTATAAAATTCTTCTGTGAACCGGTTTGAGTCCATCACGCACGTCCGGGAGTGCACGACCGATAATAACACTCATTGAGTAGTCAAGATAACTGCTTTGAAGTGTATCTTCAATATTAATTGACTGAATTTCACCACTATTTAATAAATCGCTCATATAAACACCTGATTTTTGAAAAATAAAATTTATCTATAATATCTGTTTCTCGCTTAAGATTTAACAAAAACCACGCTCTTTAAGAGAATAATTTTGAATGTGTGAAGCTTTTACATACTATATATAAAGCATAGAGCAGGGCGCAGACTCTCATTGTGTGTGGATAAATTATAAAACATTGACTGATTAAAAAATAATCAACAAACTGCACCCGTTGATATCTGCAATGGTGTACAATTTCCTCAGTTCAAAACATAAGGATGCAAAATGAGAAGATATCTTCTTTCATTATTACTGCCGGCACTTGCTATGGCAGAGGATGGGTTAAATAGAGGCGATACGGCTTGGATGTTAGTGGCGACGGCTTTTGTTATGTTGATGACTCCTGCTGGTCTTGCACTCTTTTACGGCGGTCTTACAAGAAGCAAGAACGTTCTTAATACGATTGGAATGAGCTTAGGTGCCTATGCGGTAGGTACATTTGTATGGGTGCTTCTTGGGTACTCTATCGCGTTTGGTGAGGGTGATTTGTTTGGTTCGGGCAAAGTACTGCTTTCAGGCATTACGGCTGATAGTTTAACAGGCACGATCCCAGAACTCTTATTTGTTGCTTTCCAGGGTACATTTGCGGCAATCGCGGTTGCAATTGCCAGCGGTTCTATGATCGAGCGTGTGAAGTTCTCTACATATCTCGTATTCGCGGCTCTATGGGTTGTTGCGGTATATGCACCGATCACACACTGGGCGTGGGGTAACATGGAGTCTTCTTTGAACTTCGGTGAGATGGACTTTGCGGGCGGTACGGTTGTTCACTTGAATGCAGGTATTGCAGGTTTTGTGGTGGCGATGCTTCTTGGACGCAGAAAAGATTACGGCAAAGTGGCAATCAAACCATTCTCTCCGGTACTTGTAACGCTCGGTGCGGCACTGCTATGGTTTGGATGGTTCGGTTTCAATGCAGGTAGTGCAGTAGCGGCAAGCGGTACGGCAGCGTCAGCATTCTTAGTAACAAATGTTGCGGCGGCTCTTGGTGTGATCGGTTGGGTTGTTGTAGAGTGGTTAGTGTATAAAAAAGCGACACTTATCGGTGGTGCTTCGGGTGCTGTTGCCGGTCTAGTTGCGATTACTCCGGCTTCGGGAAGTGCGGGTGTTGAAGGTGCTATCATTATAGGCTTAATTGGTGGTGCGGTTGGTTTCATCGGGGTTGCCAAACTCAAATCCATCTTTAAAGTTGATGATTCACTTGACGCTTTTTGGGTACACGGTCTAGTAGGTATTTGGGGTTCTATCGCAACTGCGATTTTCATAGCGCCGTATGCTATGCCAGAAGAGTACAGTATGGCAAGTCAACTTGTAAGTCAATTCCAAGCGATTGGTCTAACAATAGTATATAGCGGTATCGTTACGGCGGTGGTTTTCTTTGTAGCTTCAGCACTGACAGGTGGCGGCAGAGTTGATGAAGAGACTGAGGTTAGAGGTCTTGATGAGACGGTTCACGGTGAAAAAGGTATCAACTTATAAAGTTGATTTTCACCCTAAATGTGGTTACAATTTTAAAATTAAATCTGGAGTAATATTATGAAAAGAGTAGAAGCGGTTATCAAACCATTTAAACTAGAAGATGTGAAAGATGCACTTGCAGAGATCGGTATTACCGGTATGACTGTAAGCGAAGTAAAGGGTTATGGTCGTCAAAAAGGGCATAGCGAACTCTACCGCGGTGCCGAGTATGTAGTAGATTTTTTACCGAAAATCAAAATGGAGATGGTAGTTGATGATAGCAGCGTAGAGCAAGTGACGGCTGCGATCGTAGAGGCTGCCCGTACAGGTAAAATCGGAGACGGTAAAATCTTCGTAAGCGATGTTGAGAAAATCATCCGTATCAGAACGGGTGAGACAGACAGCGAAGCTATCTAATCTCTCCTCTTTTTTCACATGCCAAAAGCATGTGAAAATCTTTCTTCTAAAATTGATTAAATTTTAATCAACTACATTTTTGTCAGGCTCTCTTTTTTAGTTACAATTTCGTCTTTAACTTAAAAAAAGGGAATTTAATGCTTGAAGCAGATTTCAAATATATCATAGATACACTCTTCGCACTCTTCGCAATGGTGCTTATCATCTTTATGGTGCCGGGCTTTGCGATGCTTGAAGCCGGACTTGTCCGCACAAAGAACGTTACATCGGTTTTGACGGTCAATGTGATGATCTATGCCGTTGCTTCGATGGCGTTTTTGCTCCTTGGTTTTGATCTTGCATTTGGTTCATGGGAGAGCGCAAATCTCAGTATTTGGGCCTTTTTCCTCTTTCAAATGGCATTTGTCGGCAAGACCATCAACATTATGAGCGGCGGTGTGAGCGAGCGTGTTCGCATCATTCCGCTCTCCATGTATGCGGTGATTATGGGCGCGGTGATCTATCCGCTTGTTGTCAATATCAGCTGGGGAGCCGACTTGCTTGCCGGAACGCTTCTTGACCTTGAGATGTACGATCTAGCCGGCTCAACGGTTATCCACTCTACGGGCGGATGGGCGCTTTTAGCCGCGATACTTATCATCGGCTCAAGAAAAGGGCGTTACGTAAACGGTGCTATCCGCGTAATTCCTGCCTCTAATATCCCGCTTGTCGTGCTTGGTGCACTTTTATTGTGGATAGGTTGGTTTGGTTTTAACGGCGGAAGCGTGGGAAGCATCTCGAGCGTAGAGAGTGCCAATACGGTCGCTAAAACTATTATGAATACAAACACGGCAGGTCTGGCGGGTGCTATCATCGCAGGTATCTTGATGCACTTGCGCTACAAACTCTTTGATATCACTATGATCCTAAACGGTGCGCTCGGCGGGCTTGTAGCCGTTACTGCCGCACCTGATCTTTACGGTACGTATGAGCCTATCATCATCGGTGCCGTCGGCGGTGCGCTTGTGGTCTTTGCGGTTCCGTTTTTTGATAGATTGCAACTTGACGATCCCGTAGGTGCGCTCTCGGTGCACCTTGTAAACGGTATTTGGGGAACACTTGCAGTAGGTATCTTCACGGATCACTCGTTGCTTGCTCAGATGAAAGGGATCGCCGTAGTGGGCGTTTTTGCTTTTATGACGTCATATATCGTGATCTTCGTTATCAACAGATTCAGCCGCTTTAGAGCCGAGGATGATGAACAGGTGCAAGGGATGGATGTCAGCGAGTGCGGTGTCGAGGCATATCCTGAATTTAAACGTGCTATCTAAACTTTTTTACTATAAGCCGCTTGGCTTATAGTAGATTTAAATACTCTTCTCGCTACCATTACGCTTATGGTACGTCACTTTAGCTCATTAATCTTTTCTTCTATCGTACACATTTTTTTATTAGCACTTCTTTTTTTGACCTATGAGGTTTGGAGATACTCCGCCAAAGAGGTGGAGAAGACAAGAGTTACGCTAAAGCTTCTCAGCGTGGTTGATCGACAAGATATTCACATGCCGCAAAAAAAGGAAGTTGTTGAAAAGATTCACATGCCAAAAGAGATCAAGCAAGAGCCAAAAGTAATTGAGAAAAAGATAATTCAAAAGCAGATAAAAGAAGTTCCTGTGATTCAAACTGAAGAACAAATATCAACAGTAGCAGAGATAGCCGAAACGAAAGAGATTACTCCAAAAGAGATGAATACGACAACGACACAGAAGCCTGTTGCCGTAAAAAACCAAGATTTTTCACATGCCAAAAAACAACCCGATGAAATGTACTTTGAAGAGAATCTGCAAAAGATCTCGCAACTGCTAGAGGAGAATCTCTACTATCCAAGAAGTGCGCGAAAACGTAGAGAAGAGGGTGTCGTGATCGTCGAGTTCATGCTTCAAACGGATGCGACCGTACATGATATAAAGGTCATAGAGTCTCAAAGCGATATTCTCTCGCGCGCCGCGATGAAAACAATCGACGATCTCTCGGGCACATTTCCAAAACCAAAAGAGAGTTTACGGCTCCGTGTTCCGATCACCTACAAGCTTAACTAAGCTATACTACACAAAAAAGTGAGGAAATATGGAAATATTTGAAAAATTGGGGGGGGATTTTTACAAAATTTTTAAGAAAGTTTGATTAGTATCGAGCTAAGATTTTAAAAAAAATCAAGAAAAGTAAAAGTTGGAAACTTTAAAAGGTATTTTTAGAGGTCCCAATAACTTTAGATAAAGGAACCAACTACTTGTTTGCATGGACGAGCATGGATGATATACCTAAAATCTATTTTGAGTATTTATAATTGGAGCAACCTTAGCTATCACAGGTATTTTGTGTGTGAAGAGACCGTTCAGAATTTCGTGTCAGCATCCGATAGTTCCAGAAATTGTATCATAGCTTGAGAGCCTTATCGATTCTACCTTCGAAAAATATAGCCAATT
>JACXUD010000038.1 GCA_014764025.1 Campylobacterota bacterium
TCGCGGATGATGCTCTTCTCTTGCGCGAGGTTGCGGTGTGCTTCATTTAAATTGAGCCATTCACGTAAGAAACCGACCCCGAAAACACCCCCGATAGCAATATGCGTAGAGCTGACCGGCAGACCGAGCTGTGAAGCGACGATAACCGTAATAGCAGCCGCCATAGCGATAGAGAATGCACGCACTTGGTCAAGCTCCGTTATCTCGTTTCCGACCGTTTTGATGAGTTTAGGTCCATAGAGGGCAAGCCCGAGTGATATACCCAGTGCACCTATCGCATAACCCAAAACGGAATACCGGCTTTTGATGAGACGGCACCGTTCACGATGGCACCCATAGTTCCCCAGTTGACGATACTAAAGCTTGCCGCAGCAATCCCCGCACCCATGACCCCGCCGACGATGGAGTGTGTCGTAGATACCGGAGCTTTCATCATTGTAGCGAAGTTAAGCCAGAGTGCCGCCGCTAGAAGCGCAGCCATCATCGCCCAGATAAAAGGGTCAACGTTGCCGCTAAAGGCAGAGATATCGATAATGCCGTTTTTGATGGTCTTGACTACGTCTCCGTCGGCTATAAGAGCACCAGCGGCTTCGAACACGGCGGCGATCATAATAGCGGATCCAAGCGTGAGCGCTTTAGAACCGACGGCAGGGCCGACGTTGTTAGCGACGTCGTTGGCTCCGATGTTCATAGCCATATAGGCACCGATGAGTGCCGCAAACGCTAAAAAGAGGTTGTTGGAGATCCCCCGTTGCTTAAAAAACTGTAGGTTAAAACGCCGATCATAAAGAAGATGGTAAAGCCGAGTCTTGTGAGGTCGGTTCCGCTCTCTTTCAAAGCCTCTTTTTCAAGCTTTTTGATTGTCTTGATTTCCATAAGAACCCCATACGATTAGTTAGGGGAAATTATAGCTACAGAACTATTATTATTTTGTAACCGTTTTGTAGCTTTTCATATAGGCTTTAATTATCTCTATGCGTTCAAGCGGTCTATCACCGCCTGCTCGTCCCGATGTAGGGGCGTTTTCGATGGCTTTGAGTGTCTTAAAGGACTCTTCTGCGACAATGCTCCCAAAGATAGTGTGATAGCCGTTAAGCCACGGGGTAGGTTGAGTGGTAATGAAGAACTGGCTGCCGTTGGTGTGCGGACCTGCATTGGCCATTGCGAGTATGCCTGCTCTGTCAAAAAGTTTGCCTTTGAACTCATCGGCAAAAGGTTTTTTCCAGATGCTTTCACCCCCTCTGCCGCTCTCGGTCGGGTCGCCGCCTTGGATCATAAAGTTGCGAATCACCCTATGAAAAGCGATACCGTTGTAGTAGCCGTTCTTTACGTGAGTCGTAAAGTTCTCTACGGCTTTTGGGGCAACATCGGGGTAGAACTCAATTTCGATCTTCCCCTTGGTGGTTTCTAGTACGGCATGTGAAACTTCAGCAGCATAAAGTGCACTTGAAGCTAGGAATAATGCAATGAATAGTATGAGTTTTTTCATCAATCTTCTCTCTCTTGAAATGTTAAACAAACCGAATTGATACAGTATCTTAATCCTGTCGGTTCGGGGCCGTCAGGAAAAACATGCCCTAAATGGGCATCGCATTTAGAGCATCTTACCTCTACTCTTATCATGCCGTGAGATATATCTCGATATTCGTCGATTGCGCCTTCAAAGGGTTCAAAATAGCTCGGCCATCCCGTTCCCGAATCAAATTTCGTTTCCGAATCAAAGAGTGGAGCACCGCAGCAGACGCAACTATATATGCCATCACCTTTGAAGTTGTAGAACTTCCCCGTGAATGCTCTCTCGGTGCCGTGTTGGCGGCAGACATAGAACTCTTCTGGCGAGAGCTGCTCGATCCACTCTTGGTCGCTTTTTTTTATCTTCATGATTTACTCCAGATGTTTGTAGGTGGCGCAACTATCATATAAAAAGGCTTTAAAGAAGGTAAAAAGATTAAAAAGGATTTTTTTAAAAGGAAACTTTTGAGGTAGCTGCCGCAAAGAGGCAGCTAGAGAGATTATTTGCCCGCAGCGATACGGTCTTTAAGACCTTTGCCTGCTTTGAATTTTGGAACCATTTTGTCTTGAGTTTTGTATGTTTTGTCCGTACCAGGTACTTTACCGCTTTTACCTTTTTGTAAACCAGCAGAAAAACTTCCAAAACCTACTAACGACACATCCTCTTTACTTACTAAAGCGTTCGCTACCGCATCCGTGAAAGCTTTGATAGCATTCTCTGCCTCTGCTTTAGTTTTGTAGTTACCGCTTGCTTGCACTAATTCAACAAATTGAGCCTTATTCATACATGTACCCTTGGATAAGAAAAGATTTCCGAAACCGTTGTATGGCCTAGCAATCCCACAAACGATTCAGCTAGGCATACTTTATAGTTTATTTGCTTAAATTTTTCTTCTTTTTACCTGTTTTACCGAATAATTGCGCGAGTTTGCTTGCATTAGAGGCGAACCTATCCTTGTATCTTAGGGCTTTTGCTGGAATTACCGAGATTTTATGTATAAGTATAATTGATAAATGAGTTAATTTTTTCAATTTCTGAGTATCGGTATGAATCGATAAAAAAACATCCTCCAAACCCTCTCTCTCTTTTTTTGTCAATGTGCTCATCCCTCTCCCCCAAGTCTATTGATTTTTCGCACCGCTCGTATGATCTCTTCATCATCCAATCTTCCAAGCATCTTCATGACTATCGCCGCAGCTTGCGGATTTGCACGTCCAAGCTTCCAGTCTTGGTATGTGCGCATAGATATCCCAAGCGAGTCGGCCATATCTTTGAGTGATATTTTACGTCCATTGTTTTGTGACTCAATGGAGTTGTGAAGAATGTTAAAGAGATCATCAATTTGCATGGCGATGATTATACGGATTATACACTTAAATATACATTTTATTAAAAAAAACATCTAATATAACGTGTTAATAAATATATATACTGTTTAAATATAGAAATATAACTTATATAGTAAGAATATAAATGTTTATAATGCACGAAAAACCGTATATCGTTTTGCAAAAAAATAACGCTTGAAAAATGTTTGACAAGAGCGCCCGAAGCCTTTTCTTGGATTATGCTAATGGATGTAAGCGGAAGATTGATCTAAAGAAGGGTCTGTTTAGAGATTGAGCGTGATGGATTTTTTGACGGGCATAAGCGTGATCTTGTTATCTTCTATCTCAAGATAGAAGGGCGCATACTCTTTTGCATCGGTTTTATAGACGAGTTCGTCAAGCGTCGGAAGTGTAAAATTGATCGTATTGAGTCCGATAAAGGGTTTTTCTATCGATATCTTTGCGTTCAGTGAAGAGTTCTTGATAGAGAGAATCTGCTCTTTGAGCTCTTTGATCTCTTGTATGATAGAGTCAACGGCACTATGGTTGTGTCGTTTAGCCTCGTCAAGCTTATATTTAAGATCATCGATATCCTCTTCGATATGGTTGATCTTGCTTATGAGGATAGGAACCTCTTTGTAGTTGATCTTAAAGAGGTTGCTCTCGCCGCTAACAAGCCTTATCTCTATCGATTCGCTTGCATAGACCTTGAGATTGTGTTTCACATGCCCGATTTTGACTCGTTGCGCATAGATAGAGCCTCCAAGCGAAGCCTCTACCTCGACATCGGTCGCATGTATCGTCCCTCCCTCTAGCAGGGCCACTTTTGCTTGGCGGCATCGAAGGGTGCCTTTATGGCGGTTGATAGTGGCGTATCTTGCGAATTGGGTAGAGTCTTGATGGGTAGCACCCTCAATTTTGAGATTGACCGCCTCGATAAGCGAGTTTGCCCCTACATGACCCGTGACGTTGACCGTTTCGCTCGTCAATACCACCCCTTCGCCGACACTATCTTGATTCGCATCGTTTTGTGCGACCGAGACGATGATATTATTGTTCTCCTCTTTGGCTATCTTCTCTTGAACACGAGATACTTTTGCGACTTTAAGATTGTTATCAACCTTGAGATGACCATTTTCAAGATGTACAAACCCTTTTGTTCGGCTTATATAGAGTTTTTTATGTTTGTCCTCTTCGATACGGATGCTTTGGTAGTCTATGGCGGCTTGCAGATCCTCTTTGTTGTCAACATAGCCGCTCTCGATTATGTGTCCAAAACAGTTAAGACCGTTTTTACCGTAAACAGGCTTGATGAACTCCACCAAGAGCTCATTCTCTTCGACCTCAATTATCTGATGTTTAGAATTTTTCTCTTCAAACCACATGATGAGTCTGCTCTGCTGTGTCTGAGTAGGCTCTAGCCCTTCAAAGAGAGGTATGCGGATATTCTTGGTGAACTTCCCGGCATAGAGATGTTTGGTAAAGGCTTTAAGCATCTTTATCATCTCGTCATCAAGGATATTTATGATGATCTTGTTGAGTGCTTTGATCTTATTGATCTCTTGAACGAGCATGACGAAGAGCTCCTGCGGTTTATAGAGCTTGTAGGGGATATGGGAATCTGTTTTAATGATGATTTTTGGGTGGGTGCTAAACTCTCCGTAGTCGATGTAGTAGCTAAGTGCAACGGTACACTCCGAGCGTTTTGAAACAGCTATCTCATACGACTGTTTGAATTCGATATGTTCGTTGACCATCTTTTGAGGGTTGGTGTAGAGCTCTTTGTCGGCTTTGGTAAAAGGGGTGAACTCTTCGGTGTGAATCGTCTTGAAAAGGGTCTCTACGGAGTTTATCGTAAACTCGCATTCGCTCAGGGGCGTAAAACTCTGCGACGCGATCTCCTGTAAAGAGGCGAGTATATTGTCGCTTTTTATCTCGTGTCTTTGCATGCCTACTCCAGAGCGAGCAGATCGCTGTAGTCGTATTTGGAAAAATCAAGGTAGAGCTTTCCGTTTTGCTGCAAAATTCTTACATCGTTATCGTATGCCTCCAAGAAGCGTCTCTTGATCGCCTTTCTTTGGTACTGCTCAAGATCGAGCCCTTTGAGGTACTCTTTGAGCTCGACGATACGCTGCTGAGGTGCATTAAATCTCTGTTCGTGTGTCTGTTCATAGGACTCTACGTCGTGAATCGTGGGCTCTTTTGGCGACTCGAGCATGAGTTTCGTATTGATGAGTTCGAGAATGTTCTTAAGCTGTTCGTCTTTTTTCGCATAGACCCCTTCGATACGCTCGCGCTCCTCGCGCAGCATCATCTCTTTATCGTGGATCAATTTGTCGATCTTTGCTTCAAGCTGCAGAATCCTCTCTTTGAGTTGTCTGTTTTCACGTTGATAGAGCGCAAGCACGGTCGCGACGGTTGGTTTTGGGCGCGGTGGATTTTGCGAGGAAGCTGCAGCCGAAGGGGCTTGAGGCTCCTTTGGCTTGAGCTCTTCGGCACTGCGAGTAACGATGATATAGGTAGTACCGTTTTCGATGATGTAGTTCAGCCTTTTTTGGCGCAATTTGGAGTGGATCATCTCTTTGGACATTTTAAAATATTTAGAGTATTCATCTATCGTAAGTCGCATGGGTGTGCCTTAATTTGTTAAGATCGAGTTGAAGTTGATGTCGGGAGGGTTAATTATACCATCTTTTCTCAGCCAGACAAGGTAGCCCTGCTTCTGCTGGCCGTGTTTATCGTAAAAAGTCTGCAAGGACGAGTATTTGAACTCGCGCTCCGCTAAAAGTATTTGAAAATCTTTATAGAGCTCCAAAAACCTTTTGAGGCTTTCAAAAGCAACGGTCGAGACCATGACGGTCGAGAGGTTGAACTCTTTATGTTCAATATATCTTGCGCAATCGTTGAGCCCATCACCTATGTAGTTCCTGTGACCCAAAATATCGGTGAATTCGTAAACGCTTCCCGTATGGACCGCGATCTTGACTCCTTGGAAATAGGGGAATTTTTTTGCGATATACTCCGAAAAGTGGTTGAAGCTCAGCCCCAAAATGGTGCCGTATCCCTTAAGGCGAGGGTTAAGGATACAAAAAAAGCCGTCCCCCGTAGGCACGAAACCGAGTATAAGTCTACTCAGGGGCATATTTGAATTCACAAGCAGCTTCTCTATCATCTTCTTGTAGCTGAGCGTAAGAAAGCTGATAATCTCATGCTGCTCATCACTGCTGATCTTTGAAAAACCGATGACATCGACAAGTATGATATCGGTGACCCAGTTTGTCTTCTCTTTTTTTGACATCATATACTCACTATTGTTTGGCGCTATTCTAGCATAATTTGGCATGTGAGAATATCGAACAAAAGTTGTTTTAAATTAGGGTGTAATATAATTTCGCAAACTAAATATTGAGGACAGTGTCGATGAGCAAAGGTATTTTAGATATCGTAAAACCGGGTGTATTATTTGGAGAGGATGTTTTAAAACTCTATTCACATGCCAAAGCGAACGGCTTTGCACTACCGGCGGTAAACGTCGTTGGGACGGATTCTATCAACGGTGTTTTAGAAGCGGCTGCAAAAGTCAAATCGGCCGTGATTATCCAATTCAGCAACGGCGGTGCAGCCTATTATGCGGGTAAAGGTCTGAGCAACAAAGAGGAAAAAGCAGCAATCGCCGGTGCGATCAGCGGTGCGATGCATGTACATATGATGGCTGAAGCCTACGGTGTAGCGGTTATTTTACATACCGATCACGCCGCTAAAAACCTGCTCCCTTGGATCGATGCGCTGCTTGACGCCGGCGAAAAATACTATGCAGCTCACGGCAGACCGCTTTATAGCTCGCATATGCTTGATCTCTCCGAAGAGCCGCTAGAGGAGAATATCGAGATATCTGCACGCTATTTGGAGCGTATGAGCAAGATAGGGATGCACCTTGAGATCGAACTTGGCGTAACGGGCGGCGAAGAGGACGGCGTGGATAACTCTAATGTTGACAATGCGCTTCTCTATACGCAACCAGAAGAGGTCGCCTATGCGTACGAGCATCTGAGCAAGATCTCCCCGAACTTTACGATCGCGGCATCTTTTGGAAACGTTCACGGCGTCTATAAGCCGGGCAACGTCGTATTGACCCCAAAAATATTAGACAACTCTCAACGCTATATCCAAGAGAGATTCAATACCGCAGACTCCAAGCCGGTCAACTTCGTTTTCCACGGCGGAAGCGGTTCGACGCTAGAAGAGATCCGCGAAGCGATCAGCTACGGCGTTATCAAGATGAACATCGACACCGATACGCAGTGGGCGACATGGGTGGGCGTTAAAGACTACTATGAGAAGTATAAAGGGTATCTCCAAGGGCAGATCGGAAACCCTGAGGGTGAAGATAAACCGAATAAAAAATATTATGACCCTAGAAAATGGCTTCGTGACGGTCAAGTTACGCTTGTCAAGCGCGTTGAAGAGGCCTTTAGCGACCTGAACGCACTCAACCGCAACTAAGATTCTCTCTCTTTGGCATGTGAATTCACATGCCAAAAAACTCTCTACTTCTCGTTTAAATAGATCCCTTCGATAGTATCGATTTTTGGGTGCAAAAGATAGTACCGGTTCAGCAGATGTTCCAAACGGTTGCGATTGAATCGCCAAAAGCGTTTGCGGTCAAACCCATCAAGCTCTCTGATCGCATCAAAGAGGGCGGCTTGATCCAGGCTGCCTTTGTGTTTCACAATAGCATGAATCATAAGCGACTCCAGCTCCTGCGTGGCCTCTTTAGTTGTGTCATCGTCAGGAAGGGCACGATTAGGCAGAAAAACATATATCTTCCATATACCTATTATCAGGGCGATGATAAAGATGATCATCATCCAAGTCGAGAGTGAGAGCTCCATCTATATCTCTTTTTTGGTGAGATGTTTTGCGAGTTCGGCTTCGAGCTCTCTGTTGTTGATCGGTTTTCCTACGAAACCGTCCATTCCCGCCTCCGTAAAACGCACTTTGTCGCTCTCGAGCACACTCGCCGTAAGAGCGATTATAGGGGTTAAGATAAGAGAGTTCTTCTCCTCATAGGCCTTGATGCGCTGCATCGCTCCGATACCGTTGAGTTCAGGCATATTCTCGTCCATAAGAACCAGATCGTAGCTGTTGGATTTAAAAAGATCGACCGCTTCGAGTCCGTTGTCGGCGATGTCATAGCTAAGACCGAACTCATCTAGGATCAAAGAGATGAGCAGCTGATTGGTTTTGTTGTCCTCGGCGACGAGTATATGCCCCTCAAAACGCGTGAGCTGTTCTGTCGCATGAACCTGCGAAGAGATCGAGCTCGGCGAAGCGAGAGCCGCTAGATTGATATCCTCAAGCGCCTCGATGATCGCTTTTGGCACGAAAGGCGCATAGAGGGGCGCAATATGATCAAGATTCGCCAGCTTCACGGAGCTTGTGCGAAGCATTGCAATGGCAGGTTTGGCAGAGTTGACAATCTCTTCATTGTAGCTGTCATCCGGTGCGAAGAAGAGTACGTCGTACTCTTTGGCGTCGTGGTAGGTGGTCGTGGTATCGATATGCTGAGCACCGAAATCTTCAAGGTAGCGTTTGATGAGTCGTGACTTGCTGGAGTTTTCGTTGATATCGAGGATCAGGAACCTTTTATCGGCAATGAGCGCTTTATCGATAAGCTCTTGAGATCGATTCATCGTAGTCTCGACGGGTATCGTAAGGGTAAAGGTCGAGCCCTCGCCCTCTTTGCTTTTAAGCGTGAGCGTACCGTTCATAAGCTGTGTCAGTTTTGCGGAGATAGAGAGACCAAGACCGGTGCCGCCGTATTTTCTGGTCGTCGATCCGTCGGCTTGTTCAAAAGCGGTAAAGATCTTATTTTGAAACTCTTTGGCGATCCCGATGCCGCTATCTTGAACAACAATCGTCAATAAGCCCTTCATGAGGGTCGCTTTGACCTTGACCTCTCCGTCGTCGTTGGTGAATTTCATCGCATTGCTGAGCAGGTTGGAGAGGATCTGCTTGACTCTCACGGAGTCGATGTTGATAGCTGCAGGCATTTTCGGATCGATATAGACCGAATAGAGCAGATGCTTCTCGTAGGCTTTTGAAGCAAAGAGCAGGGTGGTTGTGCTCAGCTCATCGACGATATTGGTCTGCTGCGGCGATATGGTGAACTTACCGCTTTGAATTTTAGAGAAGTCCAAGATGTCGTTGATGATAGAGAGCAGGGACTTGCCGCTTGTGTCGATGATATCGAGATAGCTTTTGGACTTCTCGTCGAGAATGCGTTTTTTAAGAATCGTGACAAATCCTAAAATCGCATTGAGCGGTGTACGGATCTCGTGGCTCATATTGGCCAAGAACTCATCTTTGGCCTTTTCCGCTTCAATCGCTTTGTCGCGTGCGGCAATGATAGGCGAGATATCGTTGAGGATCGCAAGGATTTTTGTGACGCGGTTGTGCGTATCGAGTATCGGCGTGACGGTCGTGTTAAATGAGATGACGTCGCCCATTTTAGTTGAGAGCGCGACCACTTCGCTCATCGATTGGAGCGATTTAACGGCATTTTGCATTCTATTTCGAATATCGGCGGTCTCTTCATTGATTAAAACGGTATGGAAGTATTCGTTGAACTCGCTCTGTTTGATCTCTAAAGCCTCCGTCAGAGCGCCGTTTGCAAAGGTAGGGATGAAGTTCTCGTCGAATTCAATGACATACATGGCGTTGTTGATCGCTTTTTTGAATTCCGAAAGCTCCTGTAGTCGCTCTTGAAGCTCCAGCGTCTGTTCAAAAACCTTCTCTTCGAGTGAAACGTTGAGCTCTTCAAGCTCTTTTGTCTGCTCTTTGATCTTGTTATTGATTAAGTGCGTTAGCTCCAAGAAGACCTTTTTTAAATCGATAAGATTCGGATTTTTCGGTTCATAGTATGGTTTTTCGCTAAAGTCCCCCTCTTTCATCATCGTTACGATCTGCGTCGTTTCGTTGATAAAATCCTGATCTTGCTCAAGATTATTATGGGTGATGACTATCTGGTTGTTGATGCTTTTAATAATGTCGCCGAGTTCATCCTCCGTTACGACCTCAATAGGGTCGATGTGGCTTTTTTTAAAGTTGAGATAGTCGAAAAAACTTTGAACCCCGCCGTGTAGGGCCGAAATCGATCGATTGATTCTGTACAAGAAGAGCAAAGAGCCTAAAAGCAGAAGGCTGATGGTTATGAGAGTCGCCGCAACTTGATAGGCCAAAGAGCGATTGAGAGTCTCTTGATCGATATAGATGCGCTCTTTGATCTTCTCGAGCATATCGTTTTCAAATTTGTGAAGATCGTTGATGCGTTCTGTGCTCACCTCGAACCACTTCTTTACATCAAGATGAGGCTTGATGAGCGAGAGCGACTTATAGATCTCATAGATGCGTTTTTCGTTCAAATTGCTCTTTGGCTCCTCGGCAAGCACTGTAAAGAGTTTTTTGAGCTCTTGAATGAGCTTTTGCTCTTGGGTGTTTCGTTTGGTCAGAAGCGAGTAGTCGTAGATCAGCTGATCGATCTTCTTATGGTAGGCGTTGAAATTTTGAAGATATTTCGAATCCGAGCTCTTTTGATAGAGTCTGAGCTGATCGATAGCGCCGCCAAAACCGATTGATTTGGAGATTTCGCTCAAAAGGATCTGTTTGGCGTCGTAGTTTTTGAGGCTCTCTCTTACCACATTGAGGTATGTCTCCGTAAAACGGGAGTTGATGTGGTAGAAGTTATCTCTGAGCGGGGAGTCTTTGAGGGCATAGTTGACATAGGTATAGCCCTCGTTTTGCGTATGTAAAAGTGTGTAGAAGCTCTTAATATCGTTTGGAGAGATCTGCTCTTTGCTCAGCGTCGCGGCAACGATGGCGCGCTCTTGGCCAGCGCTCTCCTCTATGGCGACAAGCCTCTGCATCGCAAGCGAGTAGTTTTGCACCTCTTCGTCGTAGGAGTGAATACGCATACTCGCGATGAGCTGTATGAGGTTGTAGTTGAGCTCCGTGTAGTAGTCAAAGACCCTTTTTGCTTGGATGTTTTTCGTGCCTGTCTCTTTGCGGATCTTGTGAAGCAAAAGAAGTTCTTGCTCTATCCTATAGATAAAAAGCTTTTGTACTTTAAGCAGATCGCTGTCGGATTGAATAGTGTGAAATTTACTAAAATCATTGAGTTTTTTGTCCGTACGAATCCGTTGTGATTCGAGTAGAACGTCAAAACCGATCGACTCTTGGGAGTTTAAGAGCGTAAAGCTCAGGCCGCGTTCGATCTGCAATTCATGCAGAAGCGAGCTCGCAAGCTGGGTGAATTCGGTATATATTAGGATCTTGCCGTGCTCTTTGGAAGCGTTGTATTTTTCATAGATATAGTTCGCGGAAAAGAGCAACAGCGTGAGTATAGGGATTGTAACGAGGGCAAACAGCTTGGTCTTAATATCAAATCTCATAGTTTCTCTTGCTCAATAAAGTCTCTTGTGTAGTCATTGTAGCATATTTTTTTGGTTAAAATTACGGCATGAAAAGTGATAACAGCGATAAAGTCTTTACAAAACCGATAAAAAAGCAGTTTGAGTTCGATGAAGAGGTAGCAGCCGTTTTTGACGATATGCTCAGTCGGAGCGTTCCGTTTTACAAAGAGTCTCAGGAGATTACGAAGTTTTTTGTCTTGAAGTATCTGCACGAGGGATCGACTCTCTATGATCTTGGATGTTCGACGGCATCTTTGCTTTTAAACATCGGTCGTCATCTCAAAGTGGATGCAAGACTCGTGGGGCTTGATAATTCACATGCCATGCTTGAGAGGGCACAAAAGAAGTGTGAAGCGTACGGCGCGAAAAACATCGAACTTTCACATGCCGATATTTTGGAGTACCCTTACGAGAGAGCTTCGGTATTTGTGAGCAACTACACATTACAGTTTATACGTCCGCTTGTCCGTGAAGAGCTTGTGAAAAAGATATGCGCTTCGCTTGAAGATGGGGGCGTCTTCATATTCAGCGAAAAGGTGATCAGCCACCACTCAAAGCTCAATAAAGAGCTCATCGAGTGCTACTACGGCTTTAAAAAAGAGCAGGGGTACAGTGAATACGAGATCATGCAAAAGCGTGAAGCGCTAGAGAACGTCCTTGTACCTTACAGCGAGAGTGAAAATATACAGATGACCAAAAAAGCCGGCTTCTCACACTGTGAGGCGATATTTCGCTGGGCGAACTTCGCAACCTTCATCGCTATCAAATAGTCCTACCAGACATTGCCCTTTGGCTCCTCTTTTGGAGCCTGAAATATTTCCTTCATCTCGTCATAGGTCACGATGTCGTCCTCGCCGCACTCTTTATGGTAGTAGCCTTGCATATCGTAATACTCTTTACAGTTGCTGTAGTATTTGAGCGACACGCCGTGCTTGTTCACACAGCCGCTTAGAAGTAGTAGAATAGATGAAGCAAAAAGTAGTCGTGTCATATCGGGATTATACCTTAAATCCCTCTTTTGATCTGCAATATGCGCTTAGAAAACAGTTCTCGCAATCGGGGTTTTTCGCCTTGCATATATAGCGACCAAAGAGCACCATCCCTTGGTGCAGAGCATGAAGATCCGTTTTGAACTTTTTTGTGAGCGTGGCTTCGGTTTTGATAGCCGTCGTATCTTTGCTGAGCCCCAATCGGTGCGCTACGCGAAAGACGTGCGTATCTACCGCCATCAGATTGGCACCGGTATATTCGATAAGCACCACGTGAGCCGTCTTCTGTCCGACACCCGCAAGCGTTACGAGCTCCTTTTCGTCCATTGGGATCTCGCCGCCATAGACCTCCACCACGCGTTTGGCCATCTCGATGAGGTTGATCGCCTTATTATTAAAGAATGAACAGCTGTTAATAAGTGATTTGAGCTCATCCAAATCGGCATGTGAAAGTGCAAGC
>JACXUD010000215.1 GCA_014764025.1 Campylobacterota bacterium
GAGGCTCTGTGCGATCTTTTCGAATATCTTTAGGAGTTCAAGATCGTCGCTGCGTACGCCGAATGAGACATTGGCCATCTCGTCAAACTGTTTTGCGATCTTAAGCGACTGATTCTGGGGTTTTGAAAGCTCATAGGCGGCTCGTACCATCACGTCGATGGCGCCGTAGTATCGGCCGCTCTTTACGCCGGCGAGCGCCCTCTCCATATTCTCCTCTTCATGGAGGTTCAAAGCGGGGTATCGCTCTTTTATCTGCTCTAAAAAGGCGCTTCCTTTGGTGTAAACAAACGCTTTTTGCGCCACGCTTTGAAAATCGAGTATATACTCCTCTTTGGTCGAGGTCACGACGACGATCGGCTCATTGTGATAGGGCGCGGTGAAGTGAATATAGGAGTCTCGCTTTTTGGTAGGCTGGGCAAGAGGCAGCAGATCGCACTCGCGCATCTGGATCTTCTCAAGCGACTCTTCCCACGACGATGTCGGAATCAGCTTGAAGGGGACGTTCGTTTGTGCAGAGGCAAAGCTGAGCACCGATTCGACCATGCCGAGTATCTTCCCGTTGGAGATGGCGCTAAAAGGCATGGCGTGGGGGTCGATACAGATACGTATATCCCCCTTTTGTTTCAGGTAGTTCTTTTGTATTTCCGAAAGAAGGGGAGTCTCTTTTTTATAGATCAGTTTCGAGACGTCGATATGTCTCTTTGCAAGCCCCATCAATCGATAAACGTCAAAGATCCGCTCGAGCTGTTCGGGATTGATCGCACCGAGCTCCACCCCCTCTTTATAGGCGAGCTTTTTGAGTTCGCGCGCTTCGAACTCCAGCGCTTTGCGGCTTTTGTTCTGGGAGTTGTAGCGTTTATAGATGATCTCGACGCTCTCCTCTATGTGGTCAAAAGCGTATTGCCACCCTGCAAGCGTTGCATCGTTAAAGGCCTGGGTCTCTTTTTTGTGCGACTCCGCGAAGCCGCGGGAGGTAAAGAGGATATCGCTGGGGAAGTTAAACCCCTCATCTTTTGGTGCAAATATCTTGTACCCCAGCCCTTTTTGTTTAAGAAGAAAGGGTTCGTTGGAGATATAGCCGGCGTAGAGGTCGATATTGCCTTTGATCAGCTCTTCAAGGTCAAAGGTGTGCTCTTTAAAGATGATATTCGATTCGTCGATGTCGTAAGAGCGGATCATGGCGTGGATCGAGGCGGTGTCGATCGCATCTTTGGTCATCATGATCTTCTTGCCGATGAAATCGTGAACGGAGTTGATCCCCGAATCCTCTAAAGCGATGAGAACGAGCGGCGATGACTGGAAGATGCTTGAGAGCAAAACGATGTCGTGCCCTTGCGAGCTGGCAAGTATAAGGCTTGAACGCCCGACCCCGAAGTCGGCTCTGCCTTGGAGCACCTCCTCTATGGGATTGACGCCGTAGCTGAACTTCTTGATCTCGACATCAAGGCCGGCATCTCTATAAAATCCCTTCTCTTTGGCGATATAGTAGCCTGCGAACTGGAACTGATCCAGCCACATCAGCTGCACAGAGAGCGTTTTGAGCTCTGCAGCACCAAGCCAAGTGCACAGAAGAGAGGATAAGACAAAGAGATAGATTTTTTTCATTTTCCGAGCCTCATAGACTCAGATTATACCATAAGCGTGAGCAAGAGGTATCTTAAAATACGAAGTGTTCCGGCAATGGCCAAAAAGAGCCAAAAGTTGGTCTTGAGCACACCCGCTACAAGCGTGAGCGGATCGCCGATAAGCGGCAACGGCGAGAGGGCAAGCGCGAAGTATTGGTATTTATGCCCGTAATAGAGTGCTTTGCGCCCGCTCTTGCTTTTGTGGAGTTTGGCATGTGACTTTTCGCCTAGGAAGTAACCAAAGGCGTAGTTGAGACTGACGGCAAGCACGTTGCCGCAAGAGGCCGCGATAAGAGCGCTCAGAGGATTCATGCCGTTGGCAAGAGCCGTTACAAAGGCGAGCTCGGAGCTAAAAGGGAGGATGGTCGCGGCTAGAAATGCAGAGAGAAAGAGCGCGACTTCTTGCATGAGAAGCTACCTCAAAGAGGTTTGAATGTTCTCGATGACGCCTGCGATGAGCTTCTCTCTGGCCTCTACGCTGGTCCAAGCGATATGAGGTGTGATATAGAGGCGCTGGGTGTTCTTGACGTTTAAAAGAGGATGGTTAGGGATCATAGGCTCTTTTGCAAGAACGTCAAGCCCGAAATAGAGCTCTTTTTCATCGATGATCTTGGCAACCGCATCCTCGTTGATGATGCCGCCGCGACCGAGATTGAGGATGATTGCACCTTTTTTGCATAGATCGAGCTGCTTATGATCGAGCAGGTTGTTTGTCTTGTCGTTCAGCGGCGCATGTATGGAGATGATGTCGCAAGTTGCGAGCAGATCGTCTAAATTCACATGCAAAAACTCTTGGGCTAGATTGGCTCCGCTTGTGGAGAAGTAGCAGATATCGGCACCAAAAGCGGTTGCGACTTTGGCAACCCCGCGGCCGATCTCGCCCATGCCGATGATCCCCCATTTTTTGCCTTTGACCTCAAAAAAGGGTTGTGAGACGTCGGTGAAGATAGGGCTTTTCGAGTATGCGCCGCTTTTGACCGCGTCATCGTAGTAGCGGGCGTGCCCGAGCAGATAGAAGAGCATCGAGAAGGTGTGCTGGATAACGGAGTCGGTGGAGTATCCGCTCACGTTTTTAACACTGATGTTACGTGTTTTGGCCGCAGCCAAATCGACGTTGTTCATCCCGGTTGCCGCGATGCAGATGAGTTTGAGCGACGGCGAAGCGGCCATGTGCTCATCGGTGATAACCACTTTGTTAGTAACGATAACATCCGCGTTAGTTATGCGCTCTTGCGTCTCGTGCGGCGCGGTTGTTTGGTATATCTTCACATGCCCAAAAGCGTTGAAGCCTTCAAGGCTTGTGTCTCCAAAAGTCAGTGCATCGAGTATGACGATGTTCATCAGGCGTCTTTGACTTTTTTGATAAGCTCTCTAGCTTTCGCCAGCGCCGCATCGACCTTGTCGAATACGAGTGCTACCGC